>JAQIBN010000140.1 GCA_027859095.1 Spirochaetia bacterium
ATATAAGATTATCCCTTAAACCTTGTTTTTTCAATCCATATAACTTACTAATACATCGGAATGATTAAGGATAAAACATGGATAAAAATGAAATAATAGAGAATTTTATAGTCTTTGAAGGTCTAGATGGTGCTGGAACAACAACTCAGGCAAATTTATTAGAAGCCAGTTATAAAAATAATAAATTACCATGTATAAATAGTTGTGAACCTACGAAAGGTTTTATTGGGAAAGCAATAAGAGAAGTTCTTTCAGGTGATATAAAGGTTGCTTCTGGAACTATAGCTAAGCTGTTTGTAAGTGATAGACATGAACATCTGTATAATCCATCAGAAGGAATTATAAAACGATGTAAAACTGGTTATTTTGTGATTTCTGACAGATATCTTTTTTCTTCACTGGCATATCAGTCCCTGGATTTTGGGTTTGATAATGTTTTAGAATTAAATAAATCATTTCCTCTTCCAGAACATCTTTTTTTTCTCGATGTTCCTCCTGATATTTGTCATAACAGACTTTCTTCCAGAGATAAACTGGAGATTTATGAAAATATAAATCTTCAGAAAAATATTTTATTTAATTATAAAAAATCACTGGATGTTTATTCTAATACAGATATGCAAATCCATTTAATTGATGGTACAAATGATATTGAGGAAATTGGAAAAATAGTATGGAGAAATCTAAACCCTGATCCGATAAGTTAAGGGTGAAACGATTTATAATATTATTATTCCTTTTACTGATTATGACTGTGGTACAAGTATGGTCATATAAAATTCTTTATGCAGAACAGTACTATAAATTATATCATCAAAATCTTTATCAGTATCCTGAGGATTTTAATGGAAATATATGGTACCTGGAACGTGCTCTTAGCCGACCATTTGTAAATCCGTTAAATGCTCTTACACCAATTAAAGATCAAAGTGTCTGGGAAAGATATAGATATCTGTTCTATATGCATGTAAATTTAAAAATAGTTGAACAATACAGACATTTAGGGAGTAAGTACGATAAGCGTGTTGCCTACTTTTTTAATGAACCCTGGAAGGAACAGAATCTTAAAAGTCTGGATATTGCTGAAAGTTACTATACTACTGCAGAGTACTATTGGAATGAAGCACTTAACTGGTTAAAAAAACTTGAAAACATAGAATATTTTTTCCTTACTAATATACAGAATTGGGAAGATGAACGGTTTAGAATTATTACAGGTGATCTTAATTATCAGGAAATACTTGAAAGAGATTTAATACGTTTAAACAAGGTTAGAGCTGATTTTCTTGCTATGAATGAAAATACTTACTAATTCAAAGTATTAGCATTGCATCACCATATGAAAAAAAACGATATTTTTGTTTAATGGCCTCGTCATAAGTCTCTTTAATTCTTTTTGTACCAGCAAATGCTGAAACCAGAAGTATTAAACTTGAATCAGGAGTATGAAAGTTCGTAAGCATCTGGTTAACAACTTTAAAATTATATCCTGGATAAATATAAATATCTGTGGAAGATTTGCCTGCAATAATTGATCCATCAGAAGATGAATCTTCCCAGGCTGATTCTAAGGTTCGTACAGAAGTTGTTCCTACAGCAAGTATTTTTCTTCCTTCTTTTTTTGCTTTATTAATTTCTAAAGCAGTATCTTCTGATATTTCATATTCCTCACTATGCATTTTATGATCTTCAACTATTTCAGATCGAACCGGACTAAAAGTACCAAGTCCTACATGAAGAGTAACAGAAACAATTTTGATATTTTTTTTTCTTAATTCGTTAAGAATCTGATCAGTAAAATGTAACCCAGCAGTAGGAGCCGCTACTGACCCTGTGTTTTGTGCATATACTGTTTGATACCTATCAGAATCCTGAATGGTATCCTCCCTTTTTATATAAGGTGGAAGAGGAATATGACCGTATTTGTCAAGCCAGTTATCATTAACCTCATTTCCAAATGTTATTACAATTTCATTTTCATTATTAGTTGTGATTTCACCTTTTAATTCCCCAGAAAAAATAAAGATTTTCCCAACCTTTTGTTTTTTTCTTTTCGATACAATAGCTTCCCAGGACATGGAAGTAAGCTGTTTTATAAGAAGAAATTCAACTTTTCCTCCAGTTAAAGAAGTTCCAAAGATCCTTGCTTTTCTTACACGAGAATTATTAACTACAATTAAAGTTCCTTCATCTATAAATTCAGAAAAATCTGTAATCATTTTATGTTCAATATGCCCGGTTTTTTTATTTAAAACTATTAATCTTGACTCACCCCTTTTGTCTGCCGGTGTCTGTGCAATAAGTTCTTTTGGCAGGTTAAAATAAAATTCGCTGGTTTTCATCTTTATTTTTATCCAGTTTCAGGTGTTTATATGCTAATTCAGTTGCCATTCTCCCCCGGGGTGTTCTTGTTAAAAAACCTCTCTGTATAAGATAAGGTTCATAAAATTCTTCAATAGATTCACTTACTTCTCCTACTGAAATTGCGAGGGTTTCTACACCTACAGGTCCTCCCTGGTAATTTGTTATTATAGTGCGTAATATTTCTCTATCATGCTTCTCAAGCCCATAGCTATCTATCTGGAGTCTTTTTAATCCTTCAATAACTATCTCTTTACTAATAATTCCATCTCCTAAAACCTGTGCAAAATCTCTCATTCTTCGAAGTAGCCTGTTTGCAACCCGGGGAGTACCTCTGGAACTTGTAGCAAGTAAATTTACAGCTTCGTTTGTGATATCAACTTTTAATATCGCTGAAGAACGTTTTATGATTGATTCAATATCATTATTAGTATAAAAGTCCATCCGGACAGAAATTCCAAATCTACTATACAAAGGACTGGCAACTGCACCTGCTTTTGTTGTTGCTCCAATTAAAGTAAAAGGAGGAACAGGTATTCTAATAGTTCTGGCAGAGGGTCCCTGTCCAATTATCCAGTCTATTTCATAATCTTCCATTGCTATATAGAGCATTTCTTCAATTACTGGTTTGAGTCTATGTATTTCATCAATAAAAAAAATACTTCCTTCACCTAAAGTAGTAAGGATTCCAGCTAGATCTTTCGGTTTATCAAGAGCCGGAGCAGATGTAACCTTAAAGTCAGCACCCATTTCATTGGCCATAATTCCTGCAAGAGTAGTTTTACCCAGGCCAGGAGGACCACTTAAAAATAGATGATCAAGACTTTCTTTTCTATCAGAAGCTGCTTTAATAAAAACAGATAAATTTTCTTTTAGGTCTTTTTGCCCCTGAAAGTCCTTTAAAAACTGAGGTCGAAGGCTATTTTCTTTTTTATCTTCATCAGCCTGATAGTTGGGGTTTAAAAAAGGTTCATTTTCCATCTATTTTTGTTATCCTTTGGAGCTTAAAAAAACTATAGCTTCTCTAAAAAGTTCTTTTTCCAAATTATCACTGTTTAATGAATTGAAATTATCCCTGGAAGATATATCCGTCAGTGCTTTTTTTGCTAGTTTTTTATCAAATCCCATTTCTGATAAAGCTTCTATAAGTTCTGAAAATTTATCATTTTTAGGTAAATCCTGTTCAAGTTTAAGCTTACCTCTTAAGGCAAGAAGAATTTTTGCAGCTGTCTTTTTACCAATACCAGGTAACATTGAAAGCTTCTCTGTATTTCCTTCATCCAAAGCTAATACAAGTTCTTCTGTACCAATTCCTGAAAGCATTCTAAGAGCCTGTTTAGGACCAATTCCTGACACTTTGGTAAGTTCAAGAAAAACTTGTCTTTCTCTTTCATTTATAAAACCATAAAGAACCATTGTATCCTCTTTATGGTGCAAATAGGTGTATATCCTTAACTCGTCTTTATATGAAGAAGCATTTTGAATTGTTCGTTCAGATGCTGAAAGACTCCATTCCACTCCGTTTATAAGAAAAAATAGAGCATTTGAAGATCGACCTGAAAAAATACCATAAAGACTGTTATACACCTACTTTACTCCTAAACTTGAATTATTATGATAACATATTGCAGCTGCCAGAGCATCTGCTGCATGATCAGGTTTGATTTTATCCTTAACTCCCAAAATCAGTTTAACCATTTCCTGAACCTGGTTTTTATCTGCTCGTCCATTTCCAGTTAAAGCCTGTTTAATTTGCAGTGGAGTAAATACAACTGTATTCAAACCTTTACTTTCCAGTGCAAGTAGAATAACTCCCTTTGACTGGGCTACAGGAATTGCACTTTGCTTGTTTCTCGCAAAAAAAATATCCTCAACACCGGCATTTTCAGGATTATACTTATCTATGATTTCTCTGATTGTATTATAAATTATCATCAGTCTTTTACCAGGATTATCACCGGGTATTGTTTTTATATAACCATAATCTATTAACTTGAATTTATTTCCTTCTGCTTCAACAATACCCCAACCGGTTGCAGCTAAGCCTGGATCTATCCCCAGGACCCGGATCATCTAATATTCAGTATCCGGATCGAAATCATCGGGAATTTCCAAATTTGTTGATACTGATTGCACATCATCATTATCTTCAATTTTATCAATTAAACTTAAAGCCTTTGCTGTTTTTGCATTAGTTAAAGTTACTGTAGCATCCGGTATTAATTGAAGTTCCGCAGTAGAATTTTCAAAACCGGCAGTTTCCAAAGTATCTAAAACTGTATGAAAATCTTCTGAACTGGTAATAACTTCAATAACATCACCTTCGGAACTTACATCATCAGCACCAGCTTCAAGTGAGGGTTCAAATATATCTTCTTCAGAATATTTATTTGTATCAAATGTTATCAATCCTTTTCGATTAAAAAGGTAAGAGACAGATCCTGTTTCTCCAAGATTCCCACCATTCTTAGCAAGTGTACTTCTAACATCTGCTGCTGTTCTATTTTTATTATCTGTTAGTGTTTCTATTATTAGAGCAACTCCACCAGGCCCATATCCTTCGTATATAAGTTCTATATAATCTGCACCCTCAAGATCTCCGGTACCTTTTTTAATGGCTCTATCCATATTATCTTTAGGCATATTTACAGATTTTGCTTTTAATACTGCAGTTCGTAATCTTGGGTTTGCTTCAATATCTCCACCACCAAGTCTTGCTGCTACACTTATCTCTTTAATAATTTTAGTAAAGAGTTTACCTCTTTTTGCATCGGTAGCACCCTTTTTATGTTTAATAGAGGACCATTTACTATGTCCTGACATATGAACTCCTTGTTTTATAATTATACACTCAAACTATCATAGTTAAAAATGAGCTGTCAAGATTGGCCAGTTAATCTCTTTATTTGTTAAGTTAGTTTTTGCGTGATCTATGAGAGTCGCAATATCTATAAGAAATTGATTTAAAAATGATAAACCATTCTTTGAGAGATAAATTGATTCTTTATCTATAATTAAAATATCTTTCCACTTAGTGCTCAAAGGCTTAAGAAAATTAATAATATTCATGTTAAAAATATTATTAATTTTAATGATATTTATACCTTCTTTTAGTCGCAATCCCATCATTAAATGTTCCAGTAAAAATGTATCTGAATCCAGATACTCAAAATTTATTCTGTCATTGAAAGTACTATCTGAAACGTAATTTGATATACTTCTTTTATATTCAATTCGAACAGGACCTTTTTCAGATAAAAGGGTTGAAGCCGCTGAGGGGCCAATACCTAAATAGCTTCCCATTTCCCAGTAGTTGATATTGTGGAGAGATTGTTTTCCTTTTTTTGCAAAATTAGAAACTTCGTAGCGTTCATATCCTAATAATTGGAGTAAATCTATTGATTTAGTTTGCATATCTAAATCTATAGATTCATTAAGTCTGTTTATTTTCCCTGATTTCAACAAACTAAATAATTTTGTAGAGGGTTCAAAGGTCAGATTATACAGTGATATATGATCAGGATCAAAATTTTGTATTTTATTTATATCATCTACGGCACTATTCACTGTTTGCCCTGGAACTGTATTTATAAGATCAACACTGAAGGATCCCCTCCAGTATTTTTGAATAATATTCAGGGCTTCTAAATTTATTTTTACATTAGTATTTCTACCTAGTGTTTTTAAAATATTGTCATGAAGACTCTGAAAACCAACACTTTTCCTGTTGATTCCATTATTAAAAAGAATCTTAAGAAGTTTAACCGTAACTGATTCCGGATTGAGCTCTATAGTTGATTCCAAAGGAGATTTCCCTATTATATCCATGAGTTTATGTAAAAATATTTCAAGCATATTAAGTCGAACAGCACTGGGAGTTCCTCCACCAATAAAGAGTGTTCGAATAGTAGGAGATCCCATTTTTTTCAGAAAAATAGTTGTATCATCAAGTATTCTATTAAGCAGAATTAGTATTTCAGACTTGGTTGACAGGGTTGTAGAATAAAAATCACAATAGGAACACTTTTTTGTACAATATGGTATGTGGATATAGAGAGAGGTTTGTTTAAGAAAAATAAGACTTTCTTTAGAAAAACTAATTTAGAACTCCTTTATAAAGAAAGTATTTTAGTAAATTGAAAAATCAGGCCAGTAGGTAATTTTTACCGGGCCAAGAATATTTTCCCTTGGTATTGGACCATAAAGTCTGCTATCGTAGGAAACACTTCTATTGTCATTCGCAACAAGGTATTGTGATTCAGTTAACGTAATTTCTTCCATTGTTCCTAAAAAAGGGAAAGATGGATCAATTCCTGACTTGTTTTGAGGTATGATTAAGTGATAATTTTTAATAATTATATTTTCTTCCAGAGAATAATCTGTTTTGTCTTTAGGTTTTATAATGAATTGATAGTCAATCATTTTTATAGAATCACCAGGAATCCCAATTATTCTTTTTACTGCTAATTGATTATTCCAGTTTTGGTCTGATTTGGAAGAAATTGTTATTTTTTGAAAAGTTAAGAAGCGTATAACAGGATCAAGTATAGCATAATACCATTTTAATTGATTTGTATTACCAGGTTTAATTAAAACAATATCACCTCTTGTAGGCTCTTTAAATCCAGGAACTTTCAGATTTAAAAAATTTAAATAAGAACCACTTATTAATGGCACAGAAAGGATTTTATCTCCCTTTAATATTCCTGGTTCCATAGCAGAGGTATTAACTACAAAAGATGTAACTATAAAAAAAGATATAAACTGATATACAAGAAAAAAAGTTATTATTATTTTAATAAAACTACCTATCTTTGCCTTCAATTTATTCTGAGGTTTAAAACTACTGTAACTTCCTAATAATTTAGATCTTTTTGACATTTTATTCTATTTTACCTACTCTATCTAAAGGCCAATACTTAAACATTGCTTTTCCCAGAACCTTATCTAATGAAACAGGGCCAAAGTACCTTCCATCTTTGGAATTATCTCTGTTATCTCCCAATGGCATTAAATATCCAGGAGGTATATACCATCCTGTCTGAAATTTACGCCAGAGATTTCCATATCTTGTTTCATGTGGATTTATTGAATATAAAGCTTCATTCCTGTATTTCATCCATGCAAACATGTCACCACTTGATCCTGGAGAGGCTGAAGCAGTAATTATAAGTTTTTCATTGGCTTCAATTCCTACATTTCTATAAGCATCTATATATGCAGAAGCTCTGATTGGACTATAATCTGAAGGGTTAACCATTCGTCTGGTTCTATCAGGGAGACCAGAAATTTCAAGAAACAAAGATTCATCTAACCAGTTTTCAAAACCGGGAGGTTTTATTTGGACTTCACCTTCCCTGAACCTAATAGAGTCACCGGAAACAGCAGCAGCCCTCTTTATAAGAAAATGAGGTTTAGGATTTCCATTTTCATCCTTATCTATATCTACAAGTGACAAAGTTAACATATACAATACACGTTGTAAAATATCAAAAGTAGGCCCTCTTGATATATATGTAGGATTTTCAAAAATCATAACATCATTTCTTTCCGGTTTAAATACTGAAGGTATTTTGATTTTACCAGGAATAAGTTCAGGACCAAAAATAATCTTATTTACAAATATATGATCTTTAATTAAAAGTGTATCTATCATTGAACCGGAAGGAATTTGATATGCCTGAAAAAGATACTGATTAATAAGAAGAACTACACCAGCAGCCCAGATAAAGGCTTCCAGCCAATCAAGAACCGGATGTTTAGCTTGTTGTTTTTGTTTCTGTCTAAGTTTTTTACGTTTTCTCAAAGTAAGAACTTTTTCAGTTGTATATTGAACAGTTGTTAACCAATTTCTCACTTTTATACCTTCCTGAGAGACCTTAACATAGAACAATAACGTTGACAAGACAGCTCAACTTCTGGATAATCCACAGTACTATGAGTAATAAAATAACTGATCAAGATATTGAAAATGCAATTGTAAAACTTAAACCAGTTTTTGGAATTAAGCCGGAAATTTATCTAACTGTATTATACAGCTTTATATTACTTCTGGTTCTTTTTTTCATATTGGTTTATCCGGGTTTAAAAGAGAATGGAACTATTGTTTATGTAGAAACTTATCCTGTCGGGGCTGTTGTCTATGTTGATAATGTTTACAAGGGTTCAACACCAACAAAATTTTTTGTTGATAGTGGTGAAAGAGAAATTAAAATAGAAAAAAAATATTTTGAAACAATTTTAACTAAAAATAGCATAGACGGTAGGGTCTTTGGAACTATTTTCTTCCCAAAGAAATATAAAATGAATGAAATTTTAACTCTTAATAAACAGGAAGAGCTTCTTAAAGACAGATTTACCCAGATAAGTTCCTATGCCCTAATAGAAGATTATTATGACAGATATCAAATGCCACCTTTAATTTCAAGGACGGTGAATGAATATCTTTCCGGTACAAATAATGATAACAGTAAATTACTATACGATTTTTTATACAGCATCAGAGTAAATTTGGGAAGTCCTGAAATGGTTCATGATTATGTAGAAGCTATAAGCTTAATAAATAATATAAATATTGCAGATCAGGGTTCTTTTAAGGTAGAAAGAACTCAACCTGATTTTTCTATAATATTTGATTACTTTGCAGATGAGAATAACAGCCAGGGGCTGCTTCTTAGTATAATAAAATCATACCAAAGTGATAAACGTGAAAATATTATTGTTAGCTTAGGTGAGATTGAAGGTATTAACAGTATTCTAGGTAATTTAGATTATGCTTATATTGATAAAGAGTTTTCAGATAAACCAGCAATTAATGGAAAAACAGTTGTAATAAATAACAGCAGGTTTGTAGGTTTTACTTCAGGAACTTTTTTAACAGGTACAAAATTTCCAAATAATACCAAATTACTTATAAATAATGATTTTCTTGCTTCATTTCCTCATATAGAAACTGTTGAAGAATTCTATATTCTCGAAAAAGAAGTTACCCTCAGGGACTATGCTCTATTTCTAAACGAACGTACTGACTGGAAAATTGAAAATATAGCTGATCTTTTGTCAAAAAACCTGGTAACTAAAGATTATCTTGCCTTTCAGGATTTTACTGATAAAGGTAAACCTGTAACAAATATTTCATGGCATGCAGCTGTAGCATATTGTGAGTGGCTTGAAACAAAACTGCCCTTAGAGATGTCCGGATACACATTAAAATTACCCTCAGAAGCACAATGGGAAGCAGCAGCTAAATTTGATTTTTCCAGTAATGCAAACTATGTATTTAAGGAATCAGGAGCAGAGTCCTCTGTTTCGACAGATTTTTCCAGGATTGGAAATGCAGGACTGTACGATATATCCGGGAATGTATGGGAATGGACAGATAACTGGTTTTTCCCAACAGACAGTGTAAACAGTCTTTTGGGTCTTGATAATATAGAATATGAAGGTGTGGAAAAAGCTGTACGAGGTGGAAGCTGGGCTAATTCCAGTAATGATATAAATATAACAACAAGGGGATCTCAGGATCCTTCCTGGTGTACGCCCT
>JAQIBN010000289.1 GCA_027859095.1 Spirochaetia bacterium
TGTGAAATTATTTTTAAATTTGATATAATTTTTTTACTATATTCACATAGTCTTTTTAAGGAATCATTTATCAAACTTGTTGACATAGTATCTATTCCCTGAGTAATTTTACCAGTAACTTCAGCCAACATCTTTGTATTTATCTCAATAGATGCTTCAGAAAGTTTTTCCCACTTAATCCATTTTATTAGAAATATCATTCTTTTAATTCTTGGCATTGTAATGAATTCGGTATTAAACTGATAGAAATTATTTAGAAAATCTAATTGAGAATCATACAATGATAATCTTTGACTTAATACATTATTTTTTTCTGAATCTAAAACAGAATCATTTGAAGGAGAAGTTATTTCAGAAATTTTTTGATCATACTTATAGGGATCTTCAGCAATTAGTCCTTTTTTTAGTATTAAATTATAAATCCCTTCAAATGCACTGGTATATAACCTTATCGTTTCCTTTAAACTAATTAGCTCCTTATTTTCAAGAGATTCTCTATGTTGTTCAAGGATTGATTCAAGTTCAATTAAAAAATTATTTTTATCTTCCATTATATGGCTATTATCGTTTAATATTATAAATCTTGCAATCAGATTAGGGGGAATGGATGGGAGAAATTACAAACTTCACTCTGGAAAAACTGGTAATAGCTGTTCTTATAAGTAAAGCAGATATGCTGAATAAGTTAATTGAGACACTTACAGATAATTTTGGCCCAATTGATTTCCAAAGTAGTCTTATAGATTTTGCATATACAGATTACTATAACTTAGAAATGGGAAATAAAATTCAAAGAGTTTTCTTTTCTTTTAAAAACCTTATTGATCCTTTTACTCTTCCTAATATTAAAATTATGACAAATAACTTAGAAAATATTTTTCTAGTTGATAATCAAAGAAAAATAAATCTTGATCCGGGAATGCTTTCATTAAAAAGATTTATCCTGGCAACAAGCAAGGATAATGGCCATAGAATCCCTCTTCAAAAGGGTATATATGGGGAAGTAACCCTTTTATTTATTAGTAAAAAGTTTCAAAAGCTTCCATGGACCTATATAGACTATCAATCAGAAGAATATTCCAAAATTCTTTATGAAATTAGGGTAATCTACAAAAAAAATATAAAAAAACTGAAGTAAAAGTAAGATTTTAGGCATATATCATTATATGTCCAAATACTTTTTACTTTTAATTTTTCTTCTATATGGGTGTGAATTGTTCACTAATTATAAAACAATTACTATTACTTTGCCAAAAGATGCCCCACAATGGTTTCAGCATAATAATGAAAAGACAGGCAAAGTTATATACCCTGGAGTATCAGGATCTATTGAAAGCAAAACTATAGAGTGGAATGAAAGCTTTAATATTAGCATTGAAAAAGGAAGCTTTATTCCTATAGCTTTATATCCATCTGGATATCTAAAACCAGCTGGGATAATTCTTACTAAAGACCTAAATCCTTATCAGGATCTACAATTAAATTGGTCTGAGGGCTTTCTTGCTGATCTACTATTAGATTTATTAAAAAAGGGGATTCCAATTGAACATTTAAATATTACCAGATTAGAAAGAGAAATTCAGAATGTATGTGAAGGAGATCCATGGTCAATTAATAGGGAATTACTAATTGATGCCATTATTTACAATTCTCTTTCAGTATACAAAATAAAATCAGGTATTCGTATGGATATTATTCTTCCAATTGAAGGTTCATGGATTTCCGATAACCCTTTTTATCCACTTTCAATTTCTAATCTTCAGGGAGAAGTTCTACTTGAAGGAATATATCCAGGCATACACAGGTTTAAGAACAAGGAGACAAATGCACATCTGGATATTTTAATTTATCACGATGTATTTGAATATCTTTTGTATTGAGACATGTAGAGACGCATGGTTTTGCGTCTTTACGTCCGGGTATACTAATGAGTACCCCTAGGGTCTCACAACAATATTTACAAGCTTATCCGGAACAACAATTATTTTCACAATTGTTTTTCCTTCTGTATATTCCTTAATTTTTTCATTATCAAATGCCGCTTTTTCAGTCTCATCTTTAGAAGTACCTGCAGGGAGTTCCAGCTTTGCCCTAACTTTTCCATTAACCTGCATAACTATTTCTAAAACCGATTCCTTTACTAACTTTTCATCCCACTCCGGCCAGGATGCAAAGGCTAGAGACTCTTTATGGCCTAACTTCTGCCACAATTCTTCCCCGAGATGAGGTGCATAGGGAGATAAAAGAAGAACAAAGGGTTCCCATATATCTTTAAAAAGAACAGGGCTTTTGAATACTTCATTTACAAAGATCATCATCTGAGCAATTGCTGTATTAAATTCCAGCTTATCCGTTCCATGAGAAACCTTTTTGATAGTCTGATGAAGAATTTTTATAAGATCATCAGTTGGTTTTTCTGTAGACATTTCCCTTTCACTGATTCTCCAGACTCTATCCAAAAATCGATGTACACCAGACGTTCCTTTTGTAGACCATGGTTTGGAAACCTGTAATGGTCCCATAAACATTTCGTAAAGACGCATGGTATCTGCACCTAGCTCATCTATAATAATATCAGGATTAATTACATTTCCTAAAGATTTTGACATTTTAATGCCACCCTCTCCAAGAATCATTCCCTGATTAATTAACTGCTGAAAGGGTTCATCCTGACTAACAATTCCCAGATCAAAAAGAACTTTATGCCAAAATCTTGCATATAGAAGATGAAGAACAGCATGTTCTGCCCCACCTACATAGAGATCTACAGGCATCCAGTAATCTATTTTTTCTTTTGAAGCAAGCTCTTCAGTATTATTAGGATCAAGATAACGAAGGTAATACCAGCATGATCCTGCCCACTGAGGCATTGTATTAGTTTCTCTTTTTGCAGGTTTTCCACATTTGGGACATGCTGTATTAACCCATTCATCTATTGCAGCCAGAGGAGATTCCCCTGTTCCAGTAGGAGTATAACTTTCCACCTCTGGAAGAGTAAGAGGAAGATCCGCTTCGTCCAAAGGAACAATTCCGCAGCTGTCACAATGAACAAGAGGAATAGGCTCCCCCCAATATCTCTGTCTGGAAAAAACCCAGTCCCTGAGCTTATAATTAACTGCCACATCACCAAGATCCCGTTCTTTAAGCCAGTGAATAGCTGCTTCTATACCTTCTTTTTTTCCAAGGCCATCAAGAAAACCGGAATTAACATGCTCCCCTTCACCAGTGTGGGCCTCTTTCTGAACATCTCCACCCTTTAGTACTTCAATTATAGGAAGATTAAATTGCTTAGCAAATTCCCAGTCCCTTGTATCATGAGCAGGAACTGCCATAATTGCACCAGACCCATAGGAGATAAGAACATAATCTGCAATCCATACTGGAATTTTTTCATCAGTAAGGGGATTAATTGCATAGGCACCAGTAAATACACCGGATTTATCCTTTGCAAGATCTGTTCTTTCCAGATCAGATTTCTTACTGGCCTTTTCAATATAATCATCTACAGCCTTAAGCTGTTCAGGGGTAGTTAATTTATGAACCAAATCATGTTCAGGGGAAAGAACCATATAAGTAGCACCAAATAGTGTATCCGGCCTTGTAGTATAAACTTCAATAATATCATTACTGCCATCAACAGAAAACTTAACATTTGCTCCTTCACTTCTACCAATCCAATTCCTTTGCATTGCTTTTATAGCATCGGTCCAGTCAAGTTTATCAATATCAGCTAAAAGGCGATCACCATAATCGGTAATTTTTAATATCCACTGACGGAGATTCTTTCTGCTGACCTCAGTATGACATCTTTCACATTTACCATCTTTTACTTCTTCATTTGCAAGGCCTGTCAGACATGAAGGGCACCAGTTAATAGGAGCCTTGGACTCATAAGCTAAGCCTTTTTCATATAGTTTTAGAAAGATCCATTGAGTCCACTTGTAATAATCAGGGCTGTGGGTTGAAACCTGTCTGTCCCAGTCATAACTAAAACCAATGGACTTGATCTGTTTCAAAAATCTTTGAATATTATCTTCAGTTGAAAGTCTGGGGTGGGTACCTGTCTTAATTGCATAATTTTCTGCAGGCAATCCAAAAGAATCAAAACCCATGGGATGCAAAACATGATATCCTTTCATTCGAAGATAACGACAATGTATATCTGTTGCGGTATAACCTTCCGGATGTCCTACATGAAGGCCCTGGCTTGATGGGTAGGGGAACATATCCAGAACATATTTTCTCTTCTCTTTTGGTACTGAATGGTCTTCTGTAACCTTAAAGGTTTTGTTCTCTTCCCAGTAAATCTGCCATTTCTTTTCTATTTCTGTAAAGGGGTATTTGCTCATGAGGGGATGATATCGACTGTAAGGCAGCTAGTCAACGGTTTGTCATATTTAGTATTACAGAATTAATCCTGTTTCTCTTTATGGACTCAATTTGAAATACACCAAAGGGAGTTTCTATTCGTTGATTTTTTACCGGAATGTTTCCCAAATATTCAACCAGGTATCCAGCCAGGGTTTGTGCATATTTCCCTGTAGGTAACTCAAGCCCAAGCCGATCTTCTATCTGATGAATAGTAGTCTCACCCATCACACGATAGCTCCCATCTCTAAGTGCAGAAATTTTATCACGTTCATGCTTCTCATGCTCATCATATAGTTCGCCAAAAAGCTCTTCGGTAATATCTTCCATTGTAACAATACCAGCTAAACCACCATATTCATCCTTGACTATAGCAATATTCAGTTTCTGATTTTTCAGAGTATAAAATAGCTCATTAACCTTTCTTGTACCGCTTATATATAGTGGTTTGAGCATTATATCTTTTAGTTTCAAATTACTCTTGCCTGCATGGTAATTAGCCATGAGGTTTTTAACAAGAACAATACCATTTATCTCTTCCGGATCGTTATTATACACAGGAATCCTTGAATACCCTTTCTCGGAGATCTTTACCAGAGCATCTCCTATACTTGTATTCTTATTTAAACTAAAAACCTCTGTTCGGTGAGTCATAATAGCCTGGACAAGGGTATCATTAAAACGAAATACATTTTTTATCATGCGGGTTTCATAAGTCTCAACCACACCTTGACCTTCAGCAATACTTACCATGTAAAGGATTCCTTCCAAAGAAAGCTTTTTCTTCTCCCCCCCCACCAGATGAGTGATAAGACTGCTTATAAAGCCAATAAATTTTATTACAGGAAGTAAAATCCATGACACCCACCTAACAGGATAAGCCATAAACAGCGCAATCTTTTCATTATGAACAATAGCTATTTGCTTAGGTGTAACTTCCGCAAAGATAAGGACTACAAGTGTTAACAATCCTGTAGAAATTGCAAGACCCTGACTTCCATAAGTTTGGATTGTTACATTGGCCACAATGGAAGAAGCTGCAATATTAACTAAATTATTTACAATAAGTATTGTAGAAAGAAGAATATCAGGTCTTTTACTTAAAAACTTAACCATCTTCCCCTTTTTATCATAATCTGGAGCAAGTTCTTGAATTTGAACTACAGAGAGTGAAGTATATGCTGTCTCAGTAGCAGAGAAAACTCCGGACAGAAATAATAGAATAATAATGAGAATTATTTCAAACAGCATAGCTACCATCAATTGCAGGCTCTGTGCTAGACATCTCTGAATGGCTAACAGAAATAACAAAAGAGATAAGTAAGTTTACAGCCAGGAGAATAATTGTCGGTAGGTGGTCGTCATCGTCCATATTTTAAGTAATTATAATAGGAAAACATAAAACTTATCAAGATATTAAAAACTCATTTGCCCATAGACGTTTTTTTTTGTATATTTCTTCAGAATAAACTTACAAATGCTATAGGAGAACACATGTCTAAAAAGAAATTCAAGACCGAAGTATCTCAACTGCTTCACCTGATAATACACTCGTTGTATTCCCATAAAGAGATATTTCTACGCGAACTTGTATCCAATGCTTCAGATGCCCTGGATAAACTTAAATACCTTACTCTTACGGATGATAATTACAAAAAACTGAAATTTGATCCAAGAATCGATATCAAATTTGAAGATGGAGACAAAAAGAAGCTGATAATTACCGACTCAGGTATAGGTATGAACGAAGAGGATCTGGATACTCAACTTGGAACTATTGCAAGATCAGGAACTAAGAACTTCTTAAATACACTGTCCGGTGACGAGAAAAAAGATGCTAACCTCATAGGCCAGTTTGGAGTTGGATTCTATTCAAGTTTTATGATTGCAGATAAAGTAGAAGTTCTAACACAAAAAGCCGGAGAAGAAACTGCATGGTTATGGACAAGTGATGGTGAAAACGCCTATTCCATTAAGGAAGCTGAAAAAGAATCCTATGGTACAAAAATTACTCTTCACTTGAATGAAGAAGGAAATGAGTATGCTTCCAGATGGAGTCTTGAAAGCCTTGTTAAAAAGTATTCAGACCATATAGCTTTCCCTATTTTTCTTGAATACGAAGATTCAACCTGGGAAGGTGAGGGTGATGATAAAAAAGAAAAGAAAGAAATAAAAATTGAACAGGTTAATGCTGCCTCCGCACTATGGAAAAAGTCTAAATCTGAATTAAATGAAGAAGACTACAACGAATTCTACAAAACAATTGGTCATGACAACGAAGATCCCCTGCTTTATATTCATACAAAGGCGGAAGGAACACTGGAATACACTACACTGTTCTATATTCCTAAAAAAGCTCCCTTTGATATGTTTCAGGCAGACTACAAAGCAGGTGTTAAGCTTTATGTAAGCAGAATCTTTATTACAGATGATGAAAAAGAACTAATGCCAACATATCTTAGATTTTTAAGAGGTATTATTGATTCTGAAGATCTTCCATTAAATGTAAGCAGAGAGATTCTTCAGAAGAACAAGGTTTTAACAAACATTAAAAATTCTTCTGTTAAAAAAGTATTAAGTGAACTTCAAAAACTCTCTGAAGGAAACCAGGAAAAATATATTGAGTTTATAGAACAGTACAACAGACCTTTAAAAGAAGGACTTTACTCTGATTTTGCCAACAGAGATGCTCTTCTGGAACTTATTAGATTTAAATCTACAGAGATTGAGGGCCATACAAGTCTTGCTGCCTATAAAGAACGAATGAAAGATGATCAGAAGAGCATCTATTACATTACTGGGGAAAATGAAGATACTCTAAGAAACTCTCCTCTTATTGAGGGATATGTTAAGAAGGGCATTGAAGTTCTTATTATGAGTGATGAAATTGATGAAATTGTTATACCATCTATTGGAACTTATAAAGAAACCGAGTTAAAATCTGTTAATAAAAGTGGGACTGCAGATGATTTTAAATCTGATTCTGATGAAGAGACAGAAAAAAAAGTTGAGCCACTTCTTAAAAAGATAAAAGATGCTCTTGGAGATAAAGTTAAAGATGTTGTTGCATCCAAAAGATTAAGTGATTCTCCCTCCTGTATAGTGGCAGATGAGAATGATCCTACAGTTCAAATGCAGCAGATGCTTAAAGCTATGGGACAGGGAGGTGCTCAGGAAGTAGCACCAATTCTTGAAGTAAATCCCACACATGAGATTGTAGAAAAGCTGGAGTCTGTAAGTGATGAAGATTTTATTAAGGATGTAAGCTTCCTTCTCCTTGAACAGGCAATGCTCATGGAAGGTGCAGAACTTAAAAAACCTGCGGAATTTGTAAAGCGGCTTAACAGAGTTCTAACAAAAGCATTGTAAATCAATTATAAAATGTAGGGGTAGGTTGCGACCTACCCCTACTTCAGTAAATACCCCATCCCAAAATCAGTGTACAGCTGGCTGGAAAGCCAGTTTTTAGATTCAGGAGATCCTCTCATTCTTATCGGGTCATTTAAAATTAACTTTTCACCATCAAAAATTTCATAATATTCATCCGGTTTATAAAGATTCATTTTAGCTAATATTATTCCCTTACGATAATTTTCATGTATATACTCAATATTACCCTTGTCATCTATGCTTACAACCATTCCCATATGGGTAAGATAATCATCCAGTTTCCCATTTCCATTTTTATCAAAAGTATTGTCCCAAAATATTATATCTCCAGGTTTTGGAAGTTCTGTTTGATAAAGAAGATCCTTATCTCGTAAATACTTATAAATCCTCTCCGTTCCACCCCCGGAATAAACTGGGAAAGCCTCGGCAAGATCAATTCCAGCATACCAGTAAATTGCCATTACGGTACCGGAACAATCCATAGTAAAAGATCTGTTATTTACAAAAAGTTCTTCCACACCTATAATTTGATGTGCCTTTTCTACCAGAAGCTTTTGTGTCTCTGATAATTCCTCTGAAATTGTAATATTGGTATTTAATAGGTCTGTTTCATTTATATCAGGTGCAGTACTACAGGATACTGCCAATAAAAATATTCCTAATACAACCAGGTACCAATAAATTTTTATCATTACAATTTGCCTGTTCCTACAAGAAAGACCTCAAAGGATTCCTTCCGGCTGGCCTTGGGTTTAAAGATTTTTGCAACTTTGAATGAATCTTTCATAATATCAAGCAGTTGATGTTCATCGCCACCCTGAAATATTTTTATCACTAAACTTCCCTGGCCCTTTAAATTTTTAAGGGCAAAATTTAGAACATCCTCTGCAAGATTATATGATCTTCCAGTATCAACTGTTCTATTCCCGGTTGTTGAAGGTGCTGCGTCACTAATAACTGAATCGTAAGGGCCTGTTTTTACTGCAGTCTCCTGAAATTTCTCTGAAAAAGCATCATCTTTAAAAAAATTAAGATTTTGACAATTTATACCTAAGCCAAGTGCCTTTAGATCTACAGCAGTTATATTTCCTGTTCCCTTCAGTTTTCGACAGACATAAAGGGTCCAGCTTCCTGGGGAAGCACCAATATCAATTATATTACTTCCTTTTTTTATTATCCGGAATTTTTCATCAATTTCTTTTAATTTATAAACAGATCTTGCCGGGTACCCTTCTCTCTGAGCCTGTAATGAATAATGATCTGGTTTATCACGCATATTGACTTTTCCTTATGCTTATGGATATCTCTAAATATGGAAGAGTTATACAATGATAGACTGCAGAAGATCGAAAAGCAACTACGAAAAGCTTTCCCGTCTAAAATTACTTTTGAATGGGTAAAAACTGCCGCAGGACAGAAAGATCCCCTGGGGAAATTGGAAGAGTATGATGCATTTTGTGAACCTGGAAGAGAACTCCTTAACAGAGGGGGAAAACGTTGGCGTCCTGTTTTAATGCAGCTATCCTGTGAAATAGTTGGAGGGAAGGATTCAGCTCTTCCTCTTACTCCTCTTGTTGAATTCCCTCATAACGGCAGTCTGGTTATTGATGATATTGAAGATAAGTCAGAATGGAGAAGAGGAGAAAAGGCGGTACATCTAATTTATGGAGATGATTTTGCCATTAATGCCGGAAACCTGCTCTACTTTATGCCTACGAGTCTTATAGATAATTCTGATCTGACAGATTCTCAAAAACTTTTACTGTACAAGTACTATTCTGAAAATTTGCGTCGCCTCCATTTGGGTCAGGGTTTTGATATTCTTTGGCATAACAGCTCAATTATTCCTGATCCTGCTGAATATGAACAGATGTGCCGGTTTAAAACAGGCTCTCTTGCAAGATTAGCTGCTCAGGCAGGAGTTATAGCAGGAGGAGGGAGTCCTGAAACAGCAGAACTACTGGGTGAGGTTTGTGAGAATATGGGCGTAGGCTTTCAGATATTGGATGATATTAAAAATCTTACAACTGGAAATCCTGGAAAAGGGAGAGGGGATGACATTGTTGAAGGTAAAAAAAGTCTTCCAGTAATATATCATCTTAAAAATAATCCAACAAATACTTCTAAATTGGAGACCCTTTTCAAATCAGCAAAAGAAAAAGGATTCGAATACGCAGCAGATGAAATAAATGAAGCTATAGATTTAATAAGCTCTTCAGGTGCTCTGGATGAAGCTAAAAAGAGAGCACAGGAACTTCTTGATGCTTCTACAAAAACAATCTCTGATAATTTCAAACAGAGCGAAGCTTCGAAATTGATTATTTATATGTTGCAAAATTTTGTAAAATAGTTTAATAACTCCAGATTATCATTGACCGAAACAGGAAAAAACCCTATTTTCAATGAATGAACAATTCAATATTAAACAGACAATTCCCTTATACTTTTTCATCAGTAACTTTTTATTTAATTGGAATAAATATCCTTTTTTACATGCTGAGCTATATTTATCCAAGATCAGTTTTATACACAGCAATGATTCCAGGACTGGTAATACAAAAATTTTATATATGGCAGTTTATAACCTATATGTTTACCCATGGGGGATTTTCCCATATTCTATTTAATATGCTGGGTTTATTTTTCTTTGGAATGCAGGTGGAAAGAAGAATTGGAAGCTCTGAGTTTCTTCTCTTTTATCTTTTAACAGGAGTTTTAGCAGGAATCTTGTCATTTGTAATATATTATCTAACAGGTTCATATAATGTAATTCTGTTAGGTGCCTCAGGTTCAATATTTGCAGTTCTCTTTGCATTTGCAGTTTATTTTCCTAATGCACAGATATATATTTTGGGGATTTTTCCAGTAAGAGCACCTCTCCTTGTTATAGGTTATACAGTTCTCGAACTATTCAGTCAGCTCACAAGCGCAAGAACAGGTGTTGCCCATCTTACACATCTTGCAGGTTTTGGATTTGCCTATTTATATTTTATAATTCGACTGGGAATAAATCCTATTGATTCATTTAAACACAGAGGGCCCGGAGGTGTGTGGCGGAACTAATCCGCTCCTTTATGTTTCGACAAAGGGTAATATATCTGATATTAGCATTTCTATTATTCATGTCCATCTTAAATCTAGCTGCTTATTCTGCTGAAGCTGGTATTATAGATCTGGATATTTGGACTGAAGTTACAAATATAATCCCAGCCATAGAAGATAATGAAAATGCTTACTTAGATAAAAGTGAAATTTATCGTCGAACACTGGAAGATGCTCTATGGATGATATCCGGAATGATATATGGTTTTGATATAAAATATACACCCTTGGATCTTTCAAGACATGTAAAGGAATATCTGGAAGTTACACCACGGGCTTCAATACCATGGGGTGATGAAAAACTTGAAGTTGTAGATACATGGTTTAAAAATGAAAAACTTTCTATGCAGGTACGTTACTTCCTTGATGAAGCACAAATTACTAGATTAAAACTATGGGAAAGTAATATTTTCCCTGATGCGGAAGGAATTGGAATTGTGTCTGTCTTTTCCGGATTTCAGGGTAGAATTGAATCAATAAAAGAAGGAATTAAGGAAGCTCTTAGAAATTATTTACGCATAAGAAATACAAACAAACCAAGAGAAATTATTTGCAGAGTACTTTTGGCTGAACCACCCTACACCATTATGGATGCAGGGGGGTATAAATCAAAAGTAAAAATTACAATTAAATTTTCCGAAATTATTCCTTACGCTTACTATTAAGAAAAATCTATTAAGACAAAGCGCGATAAATCGCGCAGCTACTAGCCATTCGGGTTTGTTTCATTCCTCAATTTTGAAAATCCAGGTTTTATGATATCATAAATTAGTCTTATACGATCATCGTAATGTATAAACGCAGATTTCATTGCATTTAGAGTTAGTTTTTCAAGATCTCGTAAATTAAGATTATAATGCTTTACAGCTAATTCCATCTCTTTTGTCAAGCTGGTGTTACTCATAAGTCTGTTGTCTGTACAAAGAAAAACTCTAAACCCATTTCTGTAAAACACCTGAAAGGGGTGTTCATCAAAATTTCTTGTAGCGCCAGTCTGAACATTGGAAGAAAGGCAAATCTCCATAGGAACTCGTTTATCACGAATAAAATTAGCTAGAGAACCCATTTTCTCAATTCTATTTCCCTGGACAGTAATATCCTCTATAAGCCTCGTAGCATGCCCAATTCTATGAGCTCCACAGATCTGTAAAGCCTGCCATATAGACTCAATTCCAAAAGCCTCTCCGGCATGAATTGTAATATTAAAGTTTCTATTTCGGATATATTGAAATGCATCCAGATGTTTTTTAGGAGGATGCCCATTTTCATCACCAGCTATATCAAAGCCAACAACACCTCTATCTCTAAATGCAACTGCTAACTCAGCAATTTCCAGAGATATTTTCATATCCTGATCTCTCATTGCACAAAGAATTAAGCCAAATTCAACTCCGGTTTCATTTTTACCCCTTTCAAGGCCCTTCAGGACAGCTGTTACAACAGCTTCCAGATTAAGTCCTTTCTGCTGGTTCAATATTGGAGCAAAACGTATTTCTGAATAAACTACATTTTCTTTGCTGTGTGTTAATAGATGCTCATATGCAATTCTTTCGAGAGCCTCTTCTGTCTGCATAACAGAAAGAGTTACACTAAAACCTTCCAGATATAAAGCAAGACTCTTTCGATCAGAACCTCTCTGGAACCATTTTGCTAAAGCTTCTGCATTAGTTTCAGGTAGTTCTACCTTGTATTTTTCCGCCAGTTCAATAATTGTCTGGGGTATTACACTTCCATCAAGGTGATCATGTAGTTCTACCTTGGGAATTTTTTTAATCATTTCCTGTGTTACCATGGTTATATAATAATATCTTTTGGTTTAAATGTATATATGAAAACCCCGTAGGGACAGGTCGCGACCTAGGGTTGCATAGGCGAGCAGGAAGCTTGCTTCCGACCAGCCTGTCCCTACGGGGTTTTTCGTTTATAACATCCTGTGCATCCAAGAACATGAATATGTTTTTTGTTTGGTTTTATAAAAACCCGGGCAATAACGTGACCATCAACCGGAACTTCTTTTTTACATACCGGACAAATCCTTTTAATATCTGAATTAGCTGGATAACAATAGGGACATCCATTTATTTCCATCAGACTATCGGGTTTTCCTGGAAAAAGAACCGATTTTACACGTTTATTATCCCGAAGGGTTGATCCGCAAAGAGGACATTCTGTTGTTTTAGACATTTGCGTCGTAGGGACAGGTCGCGACCTGTCCCTACGACCAACATCCCTCTGTAACATAAAAAGAAAACCAAGAAGGATAACTACAACAGTTCCTGTAATAATTAATACAAAAATATCAATGATTATCCCCTTTTTACTAAAATATTATTAATGTTAATTGTATTAGTAAAGACGTTGCAGTGCAACGTCTCTACTGCTACAATAATTCAATGGGAAAATTATATATTGTAGCAACACCAATAGGGAATTTAGGGGATATCAGCTTCAGGGCTCTGGAAATTCTTAAATCTGTGGATACTATAGCGTGCGAAGACACCAGACATAGTTCTAAACTCTTAAATCACTTTGAAATCCGAAAACCATTAATTAGCTGCAGGTCGCAAAACGAGGCTCATGTAGCAGTAAAAATATCTGAAATGCTGGATCAGGGTAAAGATATTGCATATATAAGTGATGCAGGAACTCCAGGGCTGAGTGATCCTGGAAATCGATTAGTTCAAATAGTACGTTCCAATGGATTTGAAGTTATTCCTATCCCCGGAGTTTCAGCTTTTGCTGCTATAATAAGTATTGCAGGGAATTCTGGTAAATCGGTAACTTTTGACGGCTTTTTGAGTCCAAAACCAGGGAAAAGACGTAAGAGAGTAAAAGAACTTCTTGACAGAAAAGAAAGTTTTTTATTGTACGAGTCTCCTTTTCGTATAGTAAAGCTTGTAAAAGATATTGCTGAATTGGAACCGGACAGAATATTACTTATTGGTAGAGAAATGACAAAAATTTATGAAGAATATCTTGAAGGAACAGCTTTAGAAATCCTTGAAACACTGGAAACTAAACAAAAAGTTAAAGGAGAGTTTTCTTTACTTGTTTATGAAAGGAAAAAGAGTTAATATAAAGCCATCAAGTGACGATAGTTTAAATGTATAGAAGCTATTGTGATGTACAGTATATAGCTTTAAAAGGTAGGATTTTGTAATGAATATACACAGTTTAGACCACATAGATGCTGTCTCCAAGCAGAATAAAACAAACAAGGTTTCAAAGCCTGTAGTTTCTGGTGGAAAAGACTCAATAAAAATATCCAGCGATGCTAAAGCAATGGCTGAAATATATAATGCATCAGAAACTGTTAAAGCAACACCTGATGTAAGAATGGATAGAATTGAAGAAGTTAGAGAAAAATTAAAAGACCCCTCATATATTGATAATTTAGTTATTGAATCTGTAGCAGATTCTGTAATGGATGTATTCGGATTATAAAGTACTTATTTATACTAATTGAAGCAGGAGTTTAAAACTCCTGCTTTTTTTTGTTTATTCAAAGTTTTTAGTAAAAAAATTGGAATTTTCTTTAATATCAGTTATGGTATACTACATGGAAGATCTAATTTTTAATTCACATTCAAAAACATATTGTTCCTACGGCGCTCTAAACAGACTTAAAGAGATTGTTAGTCCTTTTGGACACAGATTATTAATTGTAACTGAAAAAGCCCTGGCAGACAGTACTGCTTTTAATAAAATAAAAAATGAAATTAGAAAAAATGATCTGGATTTAATCACTTTTGCAGAAATCACATCAAAATCAACATCTCATTCAATAGAAAAAGCTTCTGAGATAGCAAGGGCATCCCGTATTCAAGCTGTTATTGGTTTTGGTGGCATTCGAGCATTATCTGCAGCAAAGGCTGTTGCAGTTGCTGCCAGTTATTCAGGTAATTTTTATAATATTATGTCTGATAACCCTCCAAAAATTAATCCAATACCATATATAGAAATTGCAGGAACTTTTAGAAATCCATTTATGCTCAGCCCTGAGTTTATTTTACCTGACGCAAGGAGTGGATCCTTACAAGTAGTTACAGTTGAAAATTCTGCTCCTTCAGCAATAATTATTGATCCCTCACTGTTTATGGAGATTTCCAGACAATATAAAATTGCAACCCTTATGGATGTCTTTCTTGAAGCTATGGAAGGATTTTTTTCAATACGTTCAAACTTTATTTCAGATATGCTTTTTCTTAAAACAATTAGTATGATAGTAAATTTACTCCCTGCTATTCTTAAAGACCCTGATAATCCGGAAAATCTGCTTAGTGCATCAAAAGCCGGCTTTTCCACAGCACTGGGATTAACCATTAGTACAACAGGCCTGGGAACAGCCTGTGCAGCAGAGATAAGTAAACAATTTGGTGTATCCAGAGCAATTACTGCTACAATACTTTTACCCTATATTCTGGAATATGGTTTAAGGGTCTGTCCAGAAAAAGTAACACGGATGGGACCAATTCTTGGTGAGGATATTTCAGGGCTATCTATTATTTCAGCTGCTGACAGAGTAATAGAATCTCTAAGATTATCTATTGGAATCCAAAACCTTCCAGTTCGCTTAAGTGAACTGGGAATAAAAAAAGATGGTTTAATTTCTGTAGCAGATCAGGTGTATAAACTCCCTATGATAAATTTTTTACCATCAAAAATTTCAGTAGAAGATATCTATACAATTCTAAAAGATGCCCTGTGATAACAATCAGGAAGCTTTCAAAACTTCCGGCAATTAGTGCATTAAGAAAGTCTGCACGTCTCTTACAGAGTTTTGAATTGAATCTTCTTTCAAGAAAAGCCCCAAATTTAATATATTTAAGGGATCTTATTTCTTTTATTTCCGTGTCTCCTGAACTAAGCTCTAATGAACGCTCACAAATTAATTTATTAACTAGCAATCTTTTAGACAACAACAATAATACTTTAAGAGTTTGTAATAATTTACGACACATATTACTTAGACATCTTCAGGAAGAACCTGCTGACTGGGATCTTCTTTCCCAGGAGAAAAATGGTAAAAATCAGTGGGAAAGTAGAAAGATTTATCCATTTGAAATATTTTTAGATGATTTAAGATCTCCGTTTAACGTAGGATCAATTTTCAGAACCTCAGAATCATTTGGTATTAGTAAAATACTAATATCACAAGGGACAGCCGATCCTACTCATAAACGTGCTTTAAGAACATCTATGGGCTGTACAGATATTATCCCATGGGAAACAGGAACTTGTCAAAATATGAATAATAAAAATATTTTTGCCCTGGAGTTAAATGGTGAAAATATTGATAAGTTTATTTTCCCGGAAAGTGGTATTTGTATAATTGGATCTGAAGAATTGGGTGTAAGCTCAGAATGTTTAAAAATGGCAGATAATAGTTTTGGAAGGGTTTCTATTCCTCTTGGAGGAATAAAAGGTTCCATCAATGTTTCCGTAGCATTTGGGATATTGATGTATAACTGGTATAACCGGGTTAGAAACCCGTAGGGGCACGGCGCGCCGTGCCCCTACGCATTTATCTGTGAAGAGCCCGTTCAATTTCTGCAGGATTAAAACCAACAAGGATTCTACCGTTTATATCCAGAACAGGAACTCCCATCTGGCCGGATTTCTTAACCATTTCATTAGCTTTATCCATATCTGTAGCGACATTATAATCTGTAAATGCTATTTTATTTTTTCTGAAATAATCTTTAGCCAGTGTACAATAACTACAGCTGGGTGTTGAGTATACGCTTATTGCCATTATAATTTCTCCTTATATATAATTTGAACTATATACAAAGAAAAGTCAATATACATATCTGAAGAGACCTGACTTGAACAGCTAATAGCTACATTTTTCTTTTGGAATTAACCTGGTTCGAAAATGCAGATGATAACCTTTGTAAAATCATCATCAATTGATCTTCTGAGTTTATACCAAAACTGGACATAACTTCCTTATCAACCTGTTCAAACACCATCTCATCACTCTCAATATTTGCTATAGAATTGGCAAGGTAAACTGTATAAACAACATCCCTATACTCTTTTGAACACTGCTGGGGTTCATGATGAAACCTTATGCTTTCAATAAGAGATTCTGGGAAATTCCATTTTTCAGCAACAAGTCCACCTATTTCAGCATGATTCAGCCCGGCTGCAAGATCTTCAAATAAATCTCTTTGCAGCTCTTTTTCAATACAAAAGTTATTGATTTTATCTAATAGTTTTGGATGAATATCAGAAAAAATAATCTTACCCATATCATGGAGCATACCTCCCACATATGCATCATCAAGTAAATCTTTATTTTTCCTATTAAAATTTTTAGCTATATTATAAGCATAAAAAGCAACGTTGTACGAATGATCCCATAGCCATTTTTCTTTTCGATCAAGAAGTTTTTGTGTACCATAGGAAAAAAGAAGATTAGTTAATCCACGTAATCCAATTAACTTGACGGCTTCAACAATACTATCAACTCTCTTTGGAAGCATATATTGAGCAGAATTAACTACCTTTAGAAGGTCCGCAATTAAAGAGGCATCCATGCTAATATGTCTGGCAATATCTGTAATCTCTGAATCAGGATCATGAATAAGCTTCTGTAGCTGAACAATATTCTCAGGGAAATGAGGAAGTTCTTCAATATCCTGTACAATTTCCTCTGAAAGTTTAGCAATGTTTTCTATATGAATATCTGAAAATGGTAGTGTTATCTGAGCAATAGTCTCTCCGTTTTCCACATCAATATCAAAAGCATCTTCACTCAGTCCCAATTTTTTCAGCATTAGAACTAAAATAACTATACCTAACCCTGCACCCTCAGAATCATCAAGAACTGTTGTTAAAGCTTCTTCCATTGTATCAAAAGCTCTTGATCGGGCAATTCTATCATAAACCCTCATCTGTTCTTTTTTTGATATCTCTGTATTATTCTTAATACTTAAAATAAACTCATTACCCTTAGCCTGAAAAATTGTTTTAATATAAAGGCCTTCAGCCTGCTGAATCTTCAAATAATAATCAATATTTGAAAGAGTATCACTCTTGAAAGATTTCATACCTTCTTCATACTGTGAAGAATTTGCAATATCCAGATTCCGATCTCTAAAGTAAACTCTTTTGGTATTTGCTTTTTTAGCATTAACAGCAAGCTCTTTCATGCAATAGGCAATTCTATCTTTAATACCAACCTGTCCAAATTCATCTAAAAAAACTCCAAGTATACTCTCCATATATACCTCAGTTTCATGAGGCATGGTATATGTTTTAATAGATATGGGAACTGAACTTCTTGCTGCTTTTCTAATTTTATCTGTATCAATTGTCTTTGCCATTTTTAAATACCTCTAAGTTGTTACTTATCTAATTATTATATCAGTTGAATCTATTGTCAACCATAGTAAAATAAAATATTACTTTTTAAGCAAAGTAGATTGAGGATCTTAGACATTACAGCTATATTATGTTAAGAAAACAGTTGATTTAATTGTTTTGGGCTTGATATACTTAAAAAATGGATACAGTAGAATTAGATTTATACTTCCGGAATATACTGGATATGGACATTGTAAAAAATATAGATTCATCAATGAATGGGTTTCAGGTGGATCAGGGTAAAAATGAAGTTCATAAAGTAGCATTTGCGGTAGATGCATCTCTCGAAACATTTAAAATGGCAAAAGATTGGAATGCAGATGTTATCTTTGTTCATCATGGATTATTCTGGGGTCATCCTATTGCTGTTACTAACAATCACTATGACAGACTTTCATTTCTAATAAAAAATAATCTATCGCTTTATGCAGCTCATCTTCCTCTGGATATGAATCCGCTTATTGGAAATAACTATGGAATTGCAAAAAAACTGGATCTTCAAAACATACAGCCCTTCGGTTCCTATAAAGGAGTAAAAATAGGTGCATCAGGAACTCTAATACAGGCAAAAACTATTGATGAAATCCTTGATATACTTGAGACAAACAGAAAAGAAGCTCTTGGAGTTCTGCCATTTGGTAATAAAAAAATATCAACAGTGGCAGTAGTATCAGGAGGTGCAACAAGAGAGATCACTCAGGCAATGGAACAAAAAATGGATCTTTACATTACAGGAGATCTATCTCACGAAACTTATCATACATGCCTGGAGGGTGGAATAAACATGATCAGTGCCGGTCATTATTTCACAGAAACATTTGGCCCTAAACTTCTTTCAGAAAAACTAAAAAGGGACAAAACTGTAGATACGGTTTTTATTGATGTCCCAACAGGATTATAATTTAAATGATAACTCAAGATAAACTAAAACCTCTGATACTTACTGGTGTTATTCTTATTATAGATCAGGTAAGTAAATTGATAATTGTAAATACTATTCCTATTCATACCATTGGAAAATCATTTTTTGGTGGAATATTAAGAATTATTCATACACGAAATTTGGCAATAGCATTCAGCATAGGAAAGAACCTTCCAGACGGGGTAAGATATATTCTTTTTACAATACTACCAATAGCAATATTAATTGGACTTTTTATTTATTTTTTAAAAAGCGAAGACTTTACATACCTTCAAAGATGGGCTGTTGCAGGAATCCTGGGAGGAGGAATTGGAAATTTAATTGACCGGGTTTTAAGACCTCTTGGAGTTGTAGATTTTGTTGATGTAAAATTTTATGGTATA
Organism: Spirochaetia bacterium; assembly: GCA_027859095.1. Lineage (GTDB taxonomy): Bacteria > Spirochaetota > Spirochaetia > B11-G9 > B11-G9 > JAJRQE01. The sequence continues at coordinate 19,540 of JAQIBN010000289.1, forward strand.
TTTGGGCTTGAAAGATGGCCTACTTTCAATGTTGCAGATTCAACAGTTGTTGTTGCAGGATTATTACTACTTTTTTCTTTTATATTTGAGGACTTAAAAAAACATGAATAAAAAACTAAATACAGCACTATTTATATTAGGAGCATCAATTCTTAATGTAATATTAATGGTAATTCTAATGACAATTGGACTTGCATTACTCTCTATGGTATTACCAAAAAATATATCCCCAACAATAGCATCTGCATTATTTATTATAGTTTTTCTATTAGCAGTAGCAGGGAGTTTTTTTGCATACCATAAAGGAATAAAACTTATGTCAAAAAAAGTAGATATGGATAAATACTTTCATCCAATCTTCAGTTCACGTAAACGCTAGTTTTTAATATCCATCAGAAAGAGATCTATTAACATCCTTTTTATACAGTTCATTATAAACAAATCCTCTTTTGCGAAGTCTCTCTCTTAACTCCTGCCTGAAAGGAATATTTCTCCAAAAAATACCTCTAACATCCTTATCCAGCTTTTGAGTACCCTCACTTTCCTTTGTAATCCATAAAATATAATCCTGAATAAAGTACTCCCTAACATCCCCTCTAATTTTTTTCTCAGTAAACCATTGATAATAACGACCGGTAAGACCTTCCTCCATCCAGTAATGCTGAGCTTTTTCCTTTGCTACCTGCCACCTGAGATCTGCTGCTGCAGCAATTACTGCAATTTTCAAATCTTTTGGAAATATAGGAACTGCAACTCTACCCCTGCTGGTTGCTCTGTTAAACTTTTCAAAGGGTTCCCAGCAGATGCCTCGTTCTCCATATCCTGGAACTAATAGTATATATGGGACAATTCTATTTGTTTGCCTTTTAAAGGTCCTCTTAAAAAGCCCTTCATCGATAGCTTCAATAGCTGCAAATTCCATGATAACATTTTCTCTGGTTCCAAGATCCCGTATATTGGAACGGAAATATTGTTTCATGAGAAAAGGAATATGATTCCCCTGTCTACCAGTTACCATTTTTATCATTTGTCGTACTGTATTAAATTCATTTTCAAGAGTTTTTGAATTTAAAGAGGATGGGACACCTTCCTGATTAGCCTTATCCTCCAGATCATGTAACTGATTTTTTATATTTTCATATGTTAAAAAACTTGATGTAAGTTCTTTATCCTTATTGGATAAAAACCGGCAAACATTCATAATATCAGAGAGAGCAGTTTTTTGACCGCCATCATAAGCAGAGCTAAGGCCATCATCAAAAGTCTGATGTGCTGAGATAATATTTATCTTTTCCTTCAATTCTTCTTCTGCATTTTCTATTTCTCTGGCTTTATTTTTAATCTCCCCAAGATGAAACTCACAGGTACCTTTAGTCCTATCAATTTGAGCTTGTATTTTTGCACCCTGATTATTTCGAACCTGTTTGACTTCATCTACAGAAGATGAGCTTATCTGCCCACTGGCAACCTTACTAAGCCACTCATCAAAATAATAAAAAGGTTCACCTGAATTATTCTCTACTACTATTTTTCCAATAGATTCTCTCTGCTCCCGGGAGACCAGAGTAGGTAAAAGAAATCCATATCTAAGAAAAAATTTTTTAGGAAGTGTTAAAGATGAAAATTTTGAAACAATACTGGAGGAAAGATTCCATATTGCAGCAATAAGCTTAGCCCTATACATAGATTTATCTTTTGGATCCGTGGCATTTAAAAACTGGGAGAGAAGCGAATGAACCCGTTTGGAAGGCTCTCCTTCCCCGGATAACACAGATTTGTAGTATTCTTTACTCGAAAAAATAGGATTTGTTCTATCATCAGAGAATTTTGAGGGTAAAGCAAAAGCCTCTTTTGATAAATCAACTTTATCTGCTTCCTGTTTTTTTACTATCCCATCACTAAAGAGATCTTCAAAATTGGGAGAACCATCATCAGCATCTTCAGCATCATCAAGCTCCATCAATTCTGCAATTTCCGGGTCTATTTCGCCTGCAAAAACTTCATCATCCAAAATTTACACCTACTGTGTTTAATAATATGTTTAATTATATATCTTTCCTGTAAATAAACAATAGAATTTTTTATAGATAAGTCATACAGCTAATTTTATAATACCTAATATCACAAGTATTAACCTTATTACCAATCTATAGGGAAATAGTCCTTTAGAAACTTACCACTCCAATGCTCGCCCCTGATAATTCCATCAAAAAACGGATCACAAACCCTGGCAGCCCCATCAACAATATCAAGGGGTGGTTGAAAATCATGAAGATCTTCCTTTAATTTTGAAAGTTTAACAGGGTCTTCATCTGTAACCCATCCAGTATCTACTGCATTCATGTAAATACCATTTTTGGCCAGACCGCTGGCAGAAGTGTGTGTTAACATATTTAAAGCAGCCTTAGCCATATTAGTATGGGGGTGTCTATCGCCTTTTTTAAACCTAAGAAACTTCCCCTCCATAGCAGAAACATTAACAATATGCTTCTGACCAGTATTATCTTTCTCCATTAATGGCGTTAATTTATTACACAAAACAAAGGGGGCTACAGCATTTACCAGCTGAAGTTCCAGCATTTCAGATGTTTCAATTTCTCCCAGCTTGAGACGCCAACTATTAGTTTCTCTTAAATCAACCTGCTGAAGATCAACATCCAGCTCTCCTTTGGGAAAAACAGTATTTACAGAGAGATTTTTATCATACCCATATGGTATCTGAGATAAATGTGCAGACTCCCTAAGACCTATTCCAGGAATATCTTTAGATTCCGTAACTACGAGATCAGCTCCAGAATCCAAATTTGCAAAAGAATCCAGTTTTTTAGTAAAAATTGAAAAATTACCCAACAGCCTTTGTGCAACTTCAGGAAGATTATTAAATAGTTTCATTTCATTTTCCATTAAGTGAGCATAAAAACCAGGAGGCCTTCGTACAGTCTGGGCTGCATTATTAATAAGAATATCCAGACGATTATACTTTTTTTCAATATGTGCACAAAAGATCTCCACACTGGGAGTATGCCGCAAATCAAGGCCATATATATGAAGTCTATTCCCCCAATCACTAAAATCATTTTCTTTGGAATACCTTAATGCAGAATCTACAGGAAAACGGGTTGTCGCGATTACAGTAGCTCCAGCCCTAAGCATCATAAGTGTTGCCTGGTAACCAATTTTTAAACGGGACCCAGTTATTACAGCTACCTGTCCATTTAAATTTGCAGTCTGAAAACGTTTTTTGTAGTTTAACTCTGCACAGGATGGGCACATGGTATCATAAAAGAAATGAAGTTGTGTAAATTCAGCTTTACAGACATAGCAATTCCGGGGGGAATGTAATGCCAATTTATTATTTACAGAATCTGAGTAATCTAAAATCTGCAGCGGGGCTCTGAATACTTCAGTATCCCTGGCCTTGCGAATTCCTGTCTGTGCTCTGGCTTTCCGTTCTGAAATAACAATTTCCTGTCTGTGCTTCTTACGAATTGCTTTATTTCGTTTAATTAATTTATGTCTGTCAGGGCGGGAAATTTGACCAGACACTTTCATGAGCTCAATTTGTTTATCTTTTGGTAACCCTGCAAAATCTTCACTATTATCAAGAAGATGTGTAAGTATATTTATACACTTATCTATCTCTTCTGCTGTATATTTGTTTATTTGACTCATATTCTGTTCCCTGAAAAATATTGAATATCATATTGGATTGAGTTTCTTTCATAACATTTAGTGGGTGATTTTTCAATATGATAAAAAAAAGCCGGCGTTATTACCGGCTTTTAGGGAAACTGGAAATTGGGGTTCTACTCAAAACTCCAGATCTCACTTATTTTCGGGGACAAGCCCCAATTGATTCAATTGTACTGCCGGTAAAACCGGCCATAAACATAAGGTGGCATCTGATACCTCCTGATATAAAGGTTATATATTCGTGTACATTTACCTCTATTAATAGTGTATCGCTCTCAATTGTATTTGTCAATTTTTTTTCACTTTTTTTGTATTATTTTTTAAATATTCTATTACATTCTCTGCAGCCTCTTCTGACAGCCCTGCTCTTTGAGCTATTAAGTCCTCTCCTGCATTCAGAATATTTTCCAGAGAACCGAATTCAACAAGGATATTTTTGCTTCTCTTTACTCCTATTCCAGGAATCTTTTCCAATTCTGAAAGAAATATATCTTTCTCTCTTAATTTTTTATTAAATCCTGTTGCAAACCTGTGAGTTTCATCCCGGACTGCCTGTAGAACTTTTAAGCCCTCAGAAGTTTCCGGAAGAACAATAGGTTCAGAAATTTTTGGAAGAAAAATCTCCTCATCTCTTTTTGCCAGACCAATTACAGGAATGTTTCCCAATCCAAGAGCAGTAAGAATATCATAAGCAGCGTTAACCTGCCCTTTTCCACCATCAATTACAATAAGATCAGGCTTGGGTAAATTATCATTTATAACCCTTGAGTATCTTCTGGCAACAACCTCACGAATAGATTCATAATCATCAATTCCACCATCTAAGGTTTTAACATGGAATTTTCTATAGTTCTTTTTATCAGGAATACCATTATAAAAGGAGACAAGTGAAGAAACAGGATGTTTCCCTGCAAGATGAGATATATCAAAACCCTCAATTCTTTTTGGAAGCTTTGAAAGGCTCAAGACCTTTTGTAATTCCTCAAGTCCTTCAATATTTGAGATTGTTTTAAATCTCTTATCTATATCCATAGCAGCATTCTCACGAACCATTTGAAGAATCCTGAAATGTTTACCCTTCTGAGCTAATTCAATCTTTACTGTTTTACCACTCCTCATAGCAAGAAATTCTTCAAGCAGACTGACATCCAGAATTTCTGATAAATAAATAGTTTCAGGTATTCTGGCTCCGTCTTCATAGTAATGGAGAAAAAATTCAGTCAGAGCTTCATCAACACCTGTATAAATTTCCGTTCTGTAAAGGAACCTGTCATCCATCCGTCCTTCTGAAAACCTAAATACTGAAAATGTACAAAGATTTTCTCTCATTACACAACTAATATAATCTCTTGTTTCTATTTCAAGCTCAAATTCATCAGTCTGCTGACCAACGTTCTGAACTGATTTTATTAAATCTCTAAATTCTGCTGCTTTTTCAAAATTCAATTCCCTGGATGCCTGTTTCATTGATTGCCTAAGATCTTTAACTATCCCTTCCGAATCACCGGATAATAATTTTTTTAACTTTGTAACATTCTTCATATAATCTTTCTGACTGATTTTATCTGCACATGGAGCACTGCATCGGCCTATATGGTAATACAAACAGGGGTTATCCTTTTTTTTAAGCTTTCCCTTACATTTTCTTAAGAGAAATAATTTATCTGCTATATTCAGATAGGTATCAAGTTTGCCTGCAGATGTAAATGGCCCAAAGTAATCTGAACCATCCTCAATGATATACCTTGTACGAAAAACTCTTGGAAAATCTTCATTGGTAATTCTAATTACAGGGTATGTTTTTCCATCTTTTAAATTAATATTATATCTGGGAGACCACTTTTTAATCAGACTGTCTTCAAGAATAAGGGCCTCATATTCATTATTTGTAACAATAAATTCTATATCACTTATGTGATCTACAAGAATTCTTGTTTTTATATCCCTATTCCCTGTAAAATAAGATCCAACCCGTTTCCGCAAGAAACTGGCTTTCCCTACATATATTATTTTCCCAGTGCTATTTTTCATTAAATATACACCTGATTTCAAAGGGAATTCTTTTACCTGTTCTTTAAGTACTTCAAACATATCTATAATAAAATACCTGTAGATTATCAATATTACAAGCGATATGTATTACTAGTCTATTAATTTGGATTATATGGGGCGTTCCCCCGTGATCCGGCTATGCATCCTCAGGGGTTCCGTCTGGCAAGCCAGACCACCTGCGGTGCCCCTCCAAGCATTAACGCAATGGTGGAAAATTGTTTCCCCAATTGCCAGGTAATGAGTAATGATTTTTAGTTGAAGTTTTGGGGTAATGTTGTATGATTAGAAATAGTTTCTTATTGTAATAGAATGAATTTGATATAATTATAGTTATATCAAATTCAGGCATAATGCTATTTTGTCACTAAATAGTAGTTGCATTTTTCTTTTTTTCCAGTTATATTTTATTTATGAGTAAGCACGATAAGATCGTCAAGAAACTGAATTCCAGACCAAAAAACTTTACATACAGTGAACTTCACCAACTTTTAACAGGCTTTGGATATATTGAAAGTCACAAAGGTAAAACATCTGGATCAAGAGTTGCTTTTATTAATGAGAAGGCTGACCACATCATAAGACTTCATAAACCACACCCAGGAAATGAACTTAAACAATACCAGATAAGCCTAATTATTAATGAACTCAAAACTCAAGGACTTTTGGAGGGAAAATGAAAAAGGATAAAATAATATATAAAGATTTTATTGGAACGGTTCATTTCAGTACAGATGATGAACTTTTTTATGGTAAAATTGAAGGAATAAATGATCTTGTTACTTTTGAAGGAGTGAGTGTTAAAGAATTAAGACTGGCCTTTGAAGAAGCAGTTGATGATTATCTTGGATTATGTGCTGATATTAAAAAGGAACCTTTCAAATCCTTTAAAGGAAGTTTCAATATAAGGATTTCTCCAGACTTACATAAAAAAGCATATAGATTTGCAGTTGAGGAAGGAGTTTCTTTAAATCAATTTATTCAGCTAGCAGTAGAACATGAAATAAACCAAAAGCAATATGTAAATTAAAATTAGGTACACTTTGAAGGGAATCATTAGCAAATATTATGTGGATTCCAGTACAATTATGCCTGAACTAGATATAACAGCGATTTACCTGGTTCCGCTTCGATCCACCCAAATAGCCGGGAGTTGATAGTTCTGGAATTGTTTTCCAGTTTTTATAATAAAGAGTGGATATGAAAATATTGAAGTTACATAACTTAATAATCATTTCTTTGACCCTTATGTCTTTTTCACTCTGTTGTCATAAGAATGAAAGTGTAGAATTTTTAGAAGTATCCCAAAGAATTATAGATTCGTATTCTGGGCATTATTACAGTAGTAGAGATAATAAAATGCAGAATTGATTTACATCATATATTAGCCGGACGTTATAGAAATGTTTGGCTAATATGTTCTTTGAGCGATTTTATCAAAAAATCATTAACTCAGATGATACTGTGCGCGTTGGATTTTGCATTGGATTGTACTGATTGACTCTTGTATTACAATGTAGTACAGTTATTGTATGGTCTTTTATGATAAGGATGTAAAAAAAGACATCAAAAAGAGAACTCTTCCAAAAGAAATAGCGAAGTTATTTTACAATGCATTTTGCTCGTTAGACCAGACGAAAGATCTGAATCTTTTTGATATAAAAAAGTTAGTAACCCACTCTTCAACAGACTATTACAGACTAAGAAAGGGTAAATATAGAGCAATATTTACTGTTGAAGAGGATGATTTCTATGTTCTAACAATATCCAAAAGAGCGGAGGTATATAAGAAATGGCAGTAGTATCAGTAAGATTAAATAAAGATGAAGAGCAAATTTTAGAATATCTAACAGAATATTTTCATGAAGAGAAATCTACACTTTTCAAAAAATCATTATATGAAATGTATGAAGATATTCAGGATATTAAATTTATTGAAAGTTATATTGAAAAATCAAAAGTTAAAAAA
>JAQIBN010000301.1 GCA_027859095.1 Spirochaetia bacterium
TTTTATCTGAAGCAATGAGAGCCCAGCGGTTTTGATCACTTAAGGGTAGATACCCATCATAGGAATATTCCGATGTGGGATCAATAAAAAAAGGATCATCTCCACCAACATACACTATGACATGATTAAAACCACCAAGACTTGGAAGGTTCGGGTTAATATCTCTGGAAGTTCCTGCTCGCAGGAGTGCAACCCAGGCATCGAAACCAGCTTCTCTCATCATTGCTGTAACTATGACAGCCTTATCCTTACAATCACCAAATCCCCGCTCCAATGTTATTTCAGGTGTAGATGGTATAATAGATCCTGTTCCAAGTTCCATTCCGGTATATCTTATTTCTGTATTAAGCCACTGAGTGATATTTACAACAGTTCTATGAGCTGTGTCAGCTGCCAGAGTCTTTAACTCCTCACTGAAGTCTGTTATACCAAGCTGTTCCTGGACAAGTTCAGAGTAGATCCCTGCTAGTTTCTGCCAGGACTCTCCTGTAGAAAAACTTAAAGAAACCCAGTGGGGATGATCCAGGGGTAAGCCATATTCATTTTCTTCTGCCACAGATACAAGTGGATATTCGTAAATGTATGTTTTAACATTCCCAAGTTCTGTTATTTGGGGGAGAAGATCGTCTTTTAGAAATACTTTCTGATGGAATACCAGATTATCAGGAACATCCACCAAGACCCTGTTCATTGCAAGGGGGTTTGAGCCTTCAAAAAACCAGGTTCGGGAAATACCTGTATCAAACTTAGGAACTTTAGATATAATGGTAGTTTGTTCTTCTACAATTGATCCTATTGTTACCCTGGGGAAGGGGGCTTGTAAGAGTTTTCGATCAGAATAGATATTTGCTATATCACTGCTTTCTGTGCTCTCCAGAATTTGATCTTCTGCTAAAAAATAGGAATTACCATCTGGATTTGTAACTCTAACCCGGATTGTTGGTTTTTCCTGATTCCATGGGGTCCAGTTTACCTTTGTACTTGACCAGCCATCTATGCCGCTTTGATCAAGGACTTTGTAAACCCATTTATAACTTTCTGTAAGACTGCCATCTTCTGCAAATGTAAAATGCACTTCTGATAAGAGAACTCTAACACCATGTTCATCTTCCATTTCTAAATTATCTGCAGCTTCAGACATATCTGAATATGAGGCTTCAAAGGGGGTTAATTCCCAGGGAAGATCTCCTGTTATCTTCGTTATTTGATTATTTTCCGGGATTGTTGCACAGCTATAAAGAAATAGGATTAAAAAAAGGGATAATATACGTATATATGTTTACATTGGATCTCCATGGTTTTTATATGGCAGGTTTTATTTAAATCACAACATCCCGATTTTAGAACGGCAGATACCATTAATAACAGGGCGGGCGCAAGGCCGGCCCCTACGGAATTAAACCATCACCTAATTGACAGAAGAACAAATAATTGTATCTCTGCATTTTCAATGATGTAAAATTAACACTTTTTTGGGGAAGAAACAATAAATGGATCAAAATATTGTTTTTTTGGCAGGTATTTTTAATAAACGTGGTGTTTACAATAAAAAAATAATAATCAAAATGGATTTTCGACTCGAATACCTGAATAATACTGTCCGGCATTTAAATATTCAGAATATATTACAGAGCAGTCTGCATGTTATGCATGTTCTGCATTACTTATAATACAGAAATCCCAGAATCCTATTTTGTAACTGTGCATTATTTCCACAGTCCGTCTAATCATCTCCGGCGACTGTCTGATTACTCCGAAGGATTCCAGTAATTTTAGCTGATGCAATATTATTGGATAATCCTGATGAAGTTTCTTTAGAGCGATAAAAGTGTATTTCTGTAGAACCTGAGTTAAAATAGTTCCATTTTTTGTTTTCATTAGACCGGTTATCAACTCCAAAGCCTTGTTCTGCTTATACGTAGCTCTTTTATCATTTGCATATACAACAATATTAGTGTCCAGAAATATCTTATCCATTCCTAGATTCCTCTACAGTAAATATCGTCTCTGTTAAATTTGAAATTTTTAGAAGATTCACCTCCGGCATTTCTTGCGAGATTTTCAAATTCCATGGCTGCATCGTTAACAGTAATCTCATTGGTAACACTTTTTAAATACTCTCTTACACTTATTGACATGAATAGTATAACTGTTATTCTAAATATGAGATTCGAGTTGGATAAAGAAAAAAGTGTAAAGATTAGGAATAATCCTAAAAGACGAATTGGATTTGAAGAAGCAGAGGAAATTTGGACTAATCCATTTCAGAGGAGATTAAACTTTATGAAAAACACATTAAATAGTCCAAATGCAGAAGAGCTTGCCAGGATGGCAGATAGAGGCGAAAATATTTCAAAATATTTTTCAAATGATGGGAAAATCAAGTACCCTGTAAAACAGGATTCATCACGATCATATTCGCGATTCAGGATGTGTTTTCAATAATTATAAGGCGGACGCAAGGCCCGCCCCTACCGGAGGGGAATACATATGACAGGCAGACACATGGGTCTGTTTATTACAAAACCCAATTCATAACAATTGTGGTCATTTTATTTAAAATTGTTTTCATAAAACATTGGATGGGCACAAGGCCCATCCCCAGGGATAACTTTATTTTACTACCATTACCTTACGGTATTGATCTATTCCAGGACCGGTGAATCGGACGAAATAGATTCCCCGTACAAC
>JAQIBN010000304.1 GCA_027859095.1 Spirochaetia bacterium
AAGAAATTCTCAAAATACAATGGTGTATGGATTGCAGCTCCTGTTAATGTTCACTCGACAAACTGGGTATGGGCAAACAAGAAAATTTGTGATGAACTTGGAATTGTTACTCCTATAAAAACATGGGATAATTATATTGCAGCCCTTGACAAGGTACAGGCTTCAGGCAGAATCGCTCTTGCTCATGGTGGTCAGGCATGGCAGGATGCAACAATTTTTGATGGTGTTGTTATTGCAGCTGGAGGACCAGAATTTTACAAAGCATCAATGATAGATCTTGATCCTGAAGCATTAGGTTCAGCTACAATGCTTAAGGCTTTTGAGATGATGACCCAGCTTCGTGGCTATTTAGATCCTAACTTCAGTGGTCGTGACTGGAATCTTGCTTCTGCAATGGTAATTGAAGGACAGGCGGCCTTCCAGATGATGGGTGACTGGGCAAAGGGTGAATTTTTTGCTGCGGGCCAGGTTCCTGGTGAAGATTTTGTAGCATTTAGAACACCTGGAACACAGGGAACTGTAACTTTCAACGCAGATCAGTTTGTTATGTTTAAGGTAGAAGAATCCAAGAGAGCAGCTCAGAATATGCTGGCTAGTGCAATACTATCTCCATCTTTCCAGGTAGCATTCAATACTGTAAAAGGTTCAGTACCTGCAAGAACAGACGTATCTGATGCTGAGTTCACAATTATCGGTAAAACAGCTATGAAAGAGCTAGCTGATGCCAATAAGAATGGTACACTCTTCGGTTCAATGGCTCATGGTCATGGTGCTCCTGCTGCTGTTAAAAACGCAGTTATGGACGTTGTTACATCTCATTTTAACGGCCAGTATGGTGACGCTGAAGCAGTTGAGAAACTCGTTGATGCTGTTGCAAACGCACAATAAACAGCATTGGGTGTAAAATCATTTCACCTCATCTGTCTAAACATGCTATAATAAAAGGCGAGCCCTGAAGGCTCGCCCTTTTTCTATTTTTATCAAAATGGAGCAGAATTCATGTTAGGAATTAAAAGATGGCGAATAACAAAAGATGATCTGGTAGCCAGATCTGTTCTTTTTCCTACTGTAGTATTAACGATGGTTTTTGTTTATGCGTTTATCATCTTTACAATCTACATATCATTCACCAATTCAAAACTTATGCCAACTTTCGGCTGGGTTGGTTTTCAGAATTATATAAAACTTTTCAAACTTGATCACTGGCACATTGCCCTTAAGAATATGGTGATATTCAGTGTACTCTATATTGGCTTAAGTACATTATTCGGCCTATTTATGGCTATACTTATAGATTTAAACAAATTCTCAGAAACTTTTTTCCGCCCCATATATCTATACCCCATGGCAATATCATTTATTGTAACAGGTACTGCATGGAAATGGTTTCTTGATCCGGGTATAGGTATTGAAAGAATAATGCATCAATGGGGTTTTACCTCTTTTCATTTTACCTGGATAAAGGATTCTGAGTTTGCCATATATACAATTGTTATAGCTGCAATCTGGCAGGTTTCAGGTTATATAATGGTAATATTTCTTGCAGGTTTGAGGGCAATTCCCCATGAAACAATAGAATCTGCAGTTGTGGACGGTGCATCAGTTTTTACTTTGTATACTAAAATTGTAATTCCTCAGTTAAATGCTGCATTTTTATCAGTATTTGTAATACTGGGGCATATGGCAATTAAATCCTACGACCTGGTAGTAGCACTGACCAGTGGTGGTCCGGGGCGAGCAACAGAACTTCCATCTACCTTCATGTATTCCTACACCTTTACCAGAAATCAAATGGGTATAGGAGCAGCATCAGCGGTATTTATGCTTACAATTTTCGGGATAATAATAATACCCTATCTAAGACACCAGATAAAGGCGGATATAGAATGACAATTAAAGAAACTCTAAAACTGAACCGCACATTTGAATTTATAATTGCTGCTATAATGCTTATTCTTGCAACATATTTTCTAATTCCACTATATCTGATGATTGTCAATTCTTTAAAACCTTTATCTGAGATTAGAGGTGGGAATATGCTTGCTCTTCCAATAGAGGCATCCCTTGATCATTGGAAAACGGCATGGTCTTCAGCACAGATAGGTGTGCAGCCCATTGGACTACGACCATATTTTATTAACTCAATTAAAATGGTAATTCCATCTGTAATTATTTCTACTGTCATGGGATCATTCAGTGGATTTGTACTTGCGAAGTGGAGATTTAAAGGAGATGAGATTCTATTTGGATTGATTCTGTTTGGCTGCTTTATACCATTTCAGATTGTTCTTATTCCAACAGCTAAAGTACTGGGCATGTTACATCTGGCCGGCTCAACCCAGGGATTGATCCTGGTACATTCTGTGTATGGTTTAGGATTTACAACTCTATTTTTCAGGAATGCATACAAAACTATCCCATCAGAGATGATTCAGGCGGCTCAAATTGATGGAGCAAGTTTTATGTATATTTTTAACAGAATTATTCTTCCTTTATCAACTCCTGTTTTTGTTGTATCCATTATCTGGCAGACTACCAACATATGGAATGATTTTCTGTTTGGTGCATCATTTGGTGGTGCTGCATCCCAGCCGCTAACCGTCGCTCTAAACAACCTGGTAAGTTCATCTACTGGTGTTAAGGAATACAATGTTCATTTTGCAGGGGCCTTATTGGCAGCTCTTCCTACTTTAATAATTTACTTTGTGTCTGGAAAATATTTTGTAAGAGGGCTAACCTCCGGATCAGTAAAAGGGTAACCAATGAAACTTATCTGTGGTGTAGATCTTGGCGGCACGAAACTTTCGGCCGCCTTGTTTGATCAAATGGGAGTGTTAATTGGAAAAGAAATTACTCATGACCATGTAAACGAAACAACTGATGGTATTATAAGAGTTATATCTGAGCTTGTTCAAAACCTTCTAAAAAACAATAATGTTCTGCTTCCTGATATAGTGGGAATAGGTGTGGGACTGGCAGGTCATATCCTATACAGGAAGGGTATAATTATTACAACCAGCAATTTTAAGGTTACTTTCACAAACTACCCATTTGTAGAAAAAATGAAAACATATTTCCCAGGAGTAAAAATTCTGCTGGATAATGATGCCAACGTTCAGGCCCTGGGCGAATCTATGTACGGAGCAGGAAAAGGTTTTGAATCGATGGTTTTTATGACAATCAGTACTGGTGTTGGAGCAGGAATTGTGCTCAATGGCAAACTGCTGAGAGGAAAAAACGGTACTGCAGGAGAAATAGGTCACAGCATCATTGAATACAAATCAAAATATATGTGTACATGCGGGAATTATGGTTGTGCCATGGCACATTCCTCAGGGCTGTTCCTCCCTGAGCTCTATAGATATAAGCTGGAATCGGGGATGACAAGCTCCATCGGTTTGAATCTTGATAATATTTCATCTTTTGATGGACATTTCCTTAAAAAAGGTGTTAATGAAGGTGATAATATTTCCATTTCCATTATGAATGAATCTGCAGATATAATAGGTACTTCAGTTTTTAATATCCATAAAATACTGGATCCCGATGCAGTAGTACTCGGGGGAGGACTCCTGCAGCTGGGTGATAAATATATGTCCAGGATAAAAAATCAGTTCAGTTTTCTAATGCAGGATATGATGGAAAGTGAGATGGAGATAAAACTTTCTGAAATTGGTGCTGATGCAGGCCTGCTGGGGGCAGCTTCCTTACTATTGGAGTAGAAATGACAAAAAGGCTGGATGAAATACTGCGTATCCTCTCAATAGGAAACAAGGTATCTGTTAATGAACTTTCCTCTAAACTAAAAGTTTCCCCTGCCACAATAAGACAGGATCTCAGCTCCCTTGAAAATGAAGGATTTCTCAAGAGGGTTCATGGTGGAGCTGTACTTAATGAAAGTGATGATATTTCCCACAGGATGGCTATTAATTACAATGAAAAAGTTAAAATCGCAAAAAAAGCTGCTGAATTTATTAATGAAGGAGACACTATTTTTGTTGAATCAGGTTCAATAAATGCCCTTTTTGTAAAAGAAATTGCTTCTATAAAAGATCTGACAATTATCACATCCAATGCATTTATTGCCAGAAGCATTGACCAGCAGGAAGGATGCAATGTTGTTCTTCTAGGCGGAGTTTACCAGGAAGAGAGCGAAAGTATAGTTGGAAACCTTGCAAAACAATGTATAGACACCCTTAATTTTGGCAAGGTTTTTTTGGGAATAGACGGTTATACTTTTAATACAGGGATAACCGGTAGGGATATGATGAGATCAGAAGTTGCCAGTCTTGTAGTAGCCAAAGGTACCGAAATTTTTGTATTAACTGATTCATCCAAATTCGGACGAATAAATATGAGTAAATACTGTTCCCTTGAGGATGTTGATCATATAATTACTGATTCTAAAATTAGTAATGAATATAAAGATTATATTTACACTCACACGAATCTTATTATCACTTAACGAGATAATTATTATCATATGCTAGTGCCTTGACTTTCATTTGATAGTTTCTTATGATTTGTGTAGGGGGAGATTATATGCAACTATCCAAAAGAATGTCAGGTTACAGAGAGCGTATTCTTTCTTCAAAGCCAACTATTTGTACCGAAAGAGCTCTGTTCTATACAGAAAGCTATAAAAAAAATGAGGATAAGCCTGTTATTCTTAAAAGAGCTCATGCATTGGCAGACACTCTAAATGGAATGACTCTTGTTATCGAACCCGAAGATCTTATAGTGGGTAATCATTCAAGCAGTATTTATGCAGCTCCAATTTTCCCCGAATATGCAGTTGAATGGATACAAAATGAGATTGATGAATTCGAAAAGCGTCCAGGAGATGCCTACTTTCCTGATGAAGATGTAAAAAAGAAACTTCTGGAGATTTCCAAATACTGGAATAAAAAAACTACCCTGGATAAGGGAAAGGCTCTTATGGCCGGACAATTACAGGAAATCCACGATGCTCAGATAATAAGAGCAGAAGGCAACCTAACTTCAGGGGACGCTCATATTGCAATCCATTTTGAAAAACTCTTAAAACGGGGATTAGAGGACTATCTAAAAGAAACCCGCAATAGAGCAGGATTGATTACAGATCTGACCAGAGAAGATAATATTAAAAAAGCTGGATTTTACAGGGCAACAGAAACCTCACTTGAGGCTTTTCAGAACTATATCCTTCGTTTTGCAGATCTTGCTGCAAAACTGGCTAATGAAGACACAAACCCGGAAAGACAACAGGAACTTAAGGTTATTGAAACTAATTGCAGAGAAGTGGCTTTTCATCGTCCCAAAAACTTTTATCAGGGTCTTCAGCTGGTTTATTTTTCCCAGGTAGTATTGCAAATTGAGAGTAATGGACATTCCCTCTCTCTGGGAAGAATGGATCAGTACCTGTATCCTCTTTTTGAAGAGGATAAAAAACAGGGACTTACAGATGATTTCACAATGGAACTATTAACAAATGTATGGTTAAAACTTGTAAGTATTAAAAAAATACGATCATGGTCCCACACAAGATTCTCTGCTGGAGGCCCATTGTACCAAAACGTGACAATTGGAGGTCAATTACAGGACGGCAGGGATGCAGTAAATAATCTAAGCTTTCTTATCCTCCAATCTGTAGGTGCAGCAAAGCTGACACAACCAAATTTATCTGTTCGTTTTCACCCTGGACTGGATCAGGGATTTCTTATGCAATGTATTGATGTTATTAGACTTGGATTTGGAATGCCATCATTCAACAATGACTCAATTGTAATTCCCGCTCTTAAACAATTAGGTGTAGAGGATATTGATGCATGGGATTATTCCGCCATTGGATGTATCGAAGTGGCAGTTCCCGGAAGATGGGGATACAGGTGTACCGGAAAACACTTTCTAAACTTTATGAGGGTTTTTCTTGCAGCAATAAATGATGGCGTGGATCCGGTCAGTGGTAAACAATTTTGCAAGGGTTCAGGAAGACTGGAAGATTTTACAGAATTCAGTCAGGTTATGGAAGCATGGGAAAAACAGATAAGATACTATGCTGGTGCAGGTATTGCCATTGATTCAGCAATTGATATTGTACTCCGGGATGAAGCTCCTGACTTGCTATGTTCAGCATTTACTGATGACTGTCTGGCAAGAGGAATGACCATTCATGAAGGTGGAAGTAAATACGATTTTGTTTCAGGACTTCAGGTTGGTATTGCAAATCTCGCAGATTCTCTTTCTGCTATACAAAAACTTGATTTTGAAGAAAATAAAATTACT
>JAQIBN010000043.1 GCA_027859095.1 Spirochaetia bacterium
GAATTATAACTATGTGTTTAATTATATGCCGCCATTTCAGCATCACTAGCACTCAATCCCAGCGGATCTATAAAATTTACCGGGTCATTATTCACATAAGCATACCAAATTAGGCCCGATTTTATCGGATCAACAGTAGTCCAACGCATCTGTACCGGATCATAGTCCCTAAACCCGTAGTCATACCTTCCGGTAAAAGCATCTACTCTTTTCCCGTTGTAGCCAAGCCGGTTTATATCATCAAATCTGCCTTCTGTCAGTTTTCCGAAAGAATCATAACTGTAGCTGTCTGTTATGCTACCCTTGCTGTTTGTTATGCCCATAACAGAACCCAGGCTGTCTTCCATATAATACCCCTTATCAAGGTATCCGCCGTAGTAGCTGTCAAGAAGGGAATGGCCTTCTGTTGTTACATCTGTCCTTGTTATTACCCTGCCGTTTGTGCGCAGGTATTCGCTTGTGGGTTTGAAGTCTCTGGAGGTTGTGCTGTGCCAGCCGCCGTTTGTGTCTATTCCGCTTGCGTCTCTTCCTTCTGCGAGCATGTTAAAAGATAGTCCATCGTAGAGGTAGCTCATTCGTTCTCCGCTGCTTCTAAAGCGGTCTCTGTAGTCGCCGTTCTGCATGTCGGTTATCTCTTCACGGCTTACACGTCTTCCTAAACTGTCATAGCTGTAGAGTATTCCCATGTCCATAAGGCTTCCGGGGGTGCTGATAAAGCCCTGATGGTTTGTTGTTACTTCTGTCAGTCTGTTTTCCATGTCATAGGCATAGGAGGCTGTTAGGTCTCCTGTCCATTCTGCTGTCATGTTGCCGTTGTTATCGAAAGAGTACTCTCTTTGTCCTGCTTTTACAAGCTGGTTTTCGGCGTTGTAGCTGTAGGAAATATCTCCCCAGCCATTGTTTTTGTTTGTTAGGTTGACGGATCAGAAAGTTATTAAACTACGGATAAATGGGGTTAAGATATGGGGTAACGCGGATGGGCGCGGATGTAAATTAAAAAAGAATATCCGTCTTTATCCGTGTACCACTCCAGAGTTTTACCCTCCAATCTGCAGTTAAAATTCTTTCTCTTTCACTCCTGCTCTTTTAATTGTACCATCCTTCTCCTCAGTGTAAAGGCACGCTCCGCTCTTCGACCTTGACACTTCGTCGAGAGGATCGGTCTGTTAAATAAAAACAGGAGGTTTTGCAATGTCAAAACTAATTCACAGTCAGTTATCAAATACAGTTCTTGGTGCTTGTTTTTCAGTTCATAATATTCTGGGTCCAGGTTTGCTGGAATCTGCTTACGAAGGTGCTCTTGTAATAGAACTTGCTCATCTTGGTATTCCGGTAGAAAGACAAAAAGTGTTTCCGGTTTATTACAAAGGTGAACTTGCTGGTGCATACATAGCAGACATTGTTGTAGACGGTAAAATTATTCTGGAATTAAAATCTGCAGTTCGGCTTACTGGTGTAATGGAAGCTCAGCTTATCAATTATCTTCGGCTTTCCAAAGTACAAGTCGGTTACCTCGTAAACTTTCGCAACTCACGTGTTGAATGGAAACGCTTTGTTTTCCAGCGGGAATAGTCCCGCTTTTTTTGTCGTTAAAGTATTAGTCCTTCTCTGTATTTTCAAAGATCTGTTAAATTCCAGCCGAACTTGTTGTTGGAACTGACCCCCGAAAAAGGGGGCAGCTCAACTTGATTGTTCGACCGGGGTGTACACTATTTATTTTACTTCTGATTGATCAAAGTTCGATTCAAGATTAATAAAATGACCATAGGACCAACCTATAAGCCCTTCTTTCGTCTTAATCTTATACCAGTAATCATTCATATCATCAATTCTCATTTTTTCACTTGACATCTCAAGAATTTTAACAACTGTTCCTTCATTCAATTTACCGAGTTGTACTGATTCAAGCTTCGGATATTCTCTTACTCTTACATTCGAATCGTTAAATACTCCAAAAAAAGGTAAATTTAACTCTAGATTCCTTACACTCTCATCAATTATTTGAAATAGAGAATGTGTTGAATTATCTTCAGAGAGGGATTCAATTGAAGAAAAATCTAATTTGGACTGCCAGGAATTAAAAATATTCCATATATCATAAAATTGTATATAAACATGACTAATAGTATTATCTTGTACATCAAAATTATAGGAAAGGATATCAGCACTTCCTCCAGAGCCCCAAACTTGTATGATACTTTTCAATTGTATACCATTCCCAATATTCATACTACGAAAATTATTATCTGACAGTTCTTCTAAATATTGGATTATAGCACTCTTGGCATTATCCCATTGTCTGGTCCTAGAAATATCAAATTGTAATGCTAAACTTTTGTTTTGGACTTTAAGCATATTGTTTATTATGTATGATATTTGGTAGAATACTTTTTTTCCATTGTAGAAAAAAAAGTATGTTTCTTCAAAGATAATCTCATTACTGTTATATGTCAATAATTCTTTAAATTTTTGGTGGTCAACAATTTGATTTTCAGGAAAATGTATATCAACTACATTGCTCAAATCTGTTGAGAATATTGAATGACTAACTATCAAAATAAGAGATACAATTAATTTAATTTTCATAGAATCCCCCCTCAATCATTACAAGAATCTGGATCGTGTCTAGCTGCATTTGCATCTCTGGCATCTCTAATTTTCTGTGCATCATCTAAATCTTCAGGATCAGTATAATTCTTGTTGTGCTTATTAATATAATTCTCATCTGGAATTATGGATTCAGGAACCGAACTTGCGATATGAACATGTGGCCCAGTTGACATCCCCGTATTACCAGCTTCACCCATATAATCACCTGTATTAATGGTTTGCTCTTCTTTTACATAGGAATTGTCTGATAAGTGTGAATATACTGTTTCAACACCATTATCATCTACAGTTCGAACAAATTTTCCTAAATCCGATTTCTCTCCAACTTCAGTTACTTCCCCTGGTTTAATAGCAGGTACGGGTTGACCTGTTGTTTTATCTTCTCCAGATTCATCATCAAGCCATACCCAGTCATTACCATGATGACCAGGATTATCAGCCTCATAAAAGGGGAAATTAACTCCAAATCCACCACTCAGTTTCCATTCTAATCCCAACAAATCAATACGGTTAATTGGATCATATCCTACGTAAGAATACCAGTTTGGGCCAGAACGAATCGGATCCACAGTAGTCCAACGCATTACAACAGGATCATAATCCCTAAACCCGTAGTCGGACCTTCCTGTCACAGGATCAACTCTTTTCCCATTGTACCCAAGCCTATTTATACCGTCAAAGCTGCCTTCTGTAAGGCGTCCAAAAGAATCATAACTGTAGCTATCTGTTATGCTGCCTTTGCTGTTTGTTATTGCCATAACAGAACCCAGGCTGTCTTCGGTATAATATCCCTTCTCAAGATATCCGCCGTAGTAGGAATCAAGCAGGGAATGGCCCTCTGTTGTTACATCGCTTCTTGTTATTACTCTTCCATTTGTTCTTAGGTATTCACTGGTAGGTTTAAAGTCTCTGGAAGTAGTGCTGTGCCAGCCGCCGTTTGTATCTATACCGGAGGCGTCTCTGCCTTCTGCCAGCATATTAAAGGAGAGGCCGTCATAGAGGTAGCTCATGCGTTCTCCTGAGCTTCCGAATCTGTCTCTGTAGTCTCCGTTCTGCATGTCGGTTATCTCTTCGCGGCTTACTCTTCTTCCCAGGCTGTCATAACTGTATAGTATTCCCATGTCCATTAAGTTTCCGGGTGTTCCGATAAAGCCCTGATGGTTGGTTGTTACTTCTGTCAGTCTGTTCTCCTTATCATAGGCATAGGAGGCTGTTAGTTCTCCTGTCCATTCTCCTGTCATGTTGATGGATTAGAAAGTTATTAAACTACGGATAAATGGGGTAAAGATATGGGGTCACGCAGATGCGCGCGGATGAAAATACTGATGTTTATTTTCAAAACAAATATCCGTTTTCATCCGTGTACCACTTCGGAGCTTTGCCCGCCAATCCCAGGATGCATGGCCGAGCAGAGAGCGAAGCGAACGACCAGGCCGTGGTTAAATTTCTTCCTTTTAATCTCCTTCACTTTTTTATCTTTTCAGATTTTATGATAGCTGATCAGAAGAATATTGGCAAACATAATCTTCTATTTAAATTCCTCTTTCACTCCTGTCCTTCTAATTATACCATCCTTCTCCTCAGTGTAAAGGCACGCTTCGCTCTTCGACCTTGACACTTCGTCGAGAGGATCGGTCTGTTAAATAAAAACAGGAGGTTTTGCAATGTCAAAACTAATTTACAGTCAGTTATCAAATACAGTTTTAGGTGCATGTTTTTCAGTTCATAATATTTTGGGTCCAGGTTTGCTGGAATCGGCTTACGAAGGTGCTCTTGTAATAGAACTGGCACATCTCGGTATTCCTGTAGAAAGACAAAAAGTGTATCCGGTTTATTACAAAGGCGAACTGGCTGGTGCATACATAGCAGACATTGTTGTGGACGGTAAAATTATTCTAGAACTAAAATCTGCAGTCAGGCTTACCGGTGTAATGGAAGCACAGCTCATTAATTATCTCAGGCTTTCTAAAATTCAAGTTGGTTATCTTGTAAACTTTCGCAACTCACGTGTTGAATGGAAACGCTTTGTTTTCCAGCGGGATTAGTCCCGTTTTTTTTTGTCGTAAAAGTATTAGTCCTTCTCTGTATTTTCAAAGATCTGTTAAATTCTTGCCGAACTTGTTGTTGGAACTGACCCCCTAAAAAGGGGGCAGCTCAACTTGATTGTTCGGCACGGTTTTATATATTCCCATGCCGTCGATTATTTTTGTAACAGCACAGGCTCCGAAGTAAGATTTTGATCCTTATTCCACGACAAATGCACCTAGTTACCAAAAACAATCAACCAAAAGTGTTTGAACTGAATAAGTTATAATTCTACTAATATAAAATTGATACATGTATCATCCCATTTAGAGCCAGGATAAATATCTTGAATTTCGATTATTAGCTTCCTTACTTCTTTACTTTCAAGATCTATTTTTTGAGGATTAGGTGTATCATCAAGAGTAAAAGTCATCTCAAATGTATCATCCAATTCATCAGTTATCTTTATTTTTTTTACTCTGTTATTATAGCAATATAAGTAGGGCTTGTTATATGAAACATACCCATTCGACAAATAAAGATTTTCTACTAAAATGGGCTTTGAAAAAGATATTGTTTCTCCAATACCATGACCTGGAACACCTTCAACCCAAAGTTTATCTAGAGCAGTATTGCCTAAAAACTTTGGAAGATAAGTAGTTTTTCCCTCCACTAAATATGATGAAGAGAGAAAATCACTTGAGTAAATTATCAATTCAGTTGAATTTATATAGTTTTTATTGACTCCCCAAAAAAGAGGATCTGAGTCTGTCGAATTATACATAAACAAGAGTTCATCAGAGATTAGTGATAGCCATTTTTCTTTTGTATCAAGATTTTGAATATACGTAAATGGCTCTTCTTCATTAATAGAAATATTATATTCATGTTTTTCTCTTTCAAACTTCCCCACTTGAATGAGAGTCATATCATTCAAAGAAATTGAAGTTCCAAGATCACCATGATAAAGAATCTCTTTAGAAAATAATGGCGACCCCAGAAAAACTAGAAGTATAACTAACATATTACTTATTTTTCTTATCATCATTTATAGTTACCTCTATAGTATCTTTATAATTGTAATTGTACCCAATACCCTCTAACGTTGATGTCAAAGAATTGAAATCATCAAGTCTCATTATTTGACAATTCTGACTATATGGTTGATCCCATGGTCCATTATCAGGATCATCTATATATTTATCTGTTGTCCATTGATCAGGATGAATAAATGTATCATTCCCATCTATAAGAATTGCATTATCATAATGACCACTCTGATCATATAATGTACCAGTTCTTGTTCCTTCTGTGAGAGTATCATCTTCATATCCAGGCCAGTCAGCTTCACTCTGAATATCAAACTGTTGCAAAGTTTGATTTCCAATCTTCACATTTAATGTATCATTATAGAAGGCTTCAGAAGAATCTCTATTTATTTCTAGACTCGTATCAGCCTT
Organism: Spirochaetia bacterium; assembly: GCA_027859095.1. Classification (GTDB taxonomy): domain Bacteria; phylum Spirochaetota; class Spirochaetia; order B11-G9; family B11-G9; genus JAJRQE01. Next base: position 6,096 of record JAQIBN010000043.1, read on the forward strand.
TATATCCCATGTAGGCCATGCAAGAATAGGATCTCCATGAATATCATCCGCATAAATTTCAGCAAGTCCATCCGGGTCTATGAAATTAACCGGATCATTATTCACGTATGAGTACCAATTCAGGCCATCTTCGCCATTCTCGCCTAAAGGCACTTTCTTCTCGTTTTCAGGTCTCTTCCTGGAAACAAGATGCGCCAACCATTGCCAGTATAAAAATTCGCTGACAGTTTC
>JAQIBN010000054.1 GCA_027859095.1 Spirochaetia bacterium
GTATTAGTTCGGATTTTTGATATTTGCTTCTAAAACAAAGATTTAGGCACTATTTATGGATTGCTGTTAGTGAGGTCTGTACTAATAAAAATTTGACTAAATCCATTATTGGTTCTACAATAAATAATAAGAATATTATCAAAGGAGTTCACTTATGTATGATTCCGTAAATCCCTTATTAGTCATTTTCTGGATTTTAGTAACAGTGGTTCTTATTGTAGCTAACTGGAAAATTTTTACAAAAGCAGGCAAGCCTGGCTGGGCTATTTTAGTTCCTGTCTACAATATTATTGTAATGGTTCAAATTATAAAGAAACCCTTATGGTGGGTTATACTCCTCTTTATTCCCATAGTTAATGCCGTTTTTGCTATATTGATTGTCTACAATCTTGTTATTAGATTCGGTAAACCCGGTTGGCATGTTCTTCTGGCATTGTTTCTTGGGGTTATTTATTACCCATACCTTGCTTTCTCAAAAGCAGTATATAAGGAATAAAGACAAAGTCCTAATCTCTATTATATTGTGTGCTAAGCACCTTGCAGAGCAACATTTTTTCAGTTTATAATAGACCGTTATGCTAAATACAACTGAATACTGGAAAAAAGTTATGGTAGCTCTACCAGATGATGAATTTTTTGCTATTATGCGAAACTATTTGGGAAAGCTTAAAACGCCATTTAATAAACACACACTAATTGATGATCTTGCAGATTTTCTCCTTAGAGAAGAAACTGAAAATAGAATATTAAGTTTGATAGATCAGGAAGATGCTTTAATTTTAACATCGATAAATTTCCTTACAGGTACAGATATTCATGAGCTTCATGAGTTTTTAGGTTCGGATCGTTCATTTATGTCTATACATCATATATTACTCAACCTTGAAGAAAGACTACTTATATACAGAGACTCAGATAGTGGTCGAATAAAAATCAGTCCCCTTTTTGAAAACCTCTTTAAAAAGAAAGTATTTGATTCTAATCTCCTGTTTCCATCAATAGATTGTAACGATAACAAATTCCCGGAGTTATGGTTCACAGATTCACTTATTACTGCATTTATATCTTATATTTATAAAACACCTGATATTTTAAAATTAGATGGCACAATTAAGAAAAAAGCTCAAGACGAAATTAATTATATATTTTCCAGTCTTTTTGAAAATGAAAAATCAGGAACACGAATTAGTTTATTACTTAAAAGTTTAAAAAACCTTTCTCTCTTAGAAGACAAGCATGATGAATTAAGTTTATCAGAAGACAACCTGAAAGAATTCAGTCTAACTCAAATTAAAGATCGATACATGCTTTATGCAGCATCAATTGTTACAGATGATATTCCTTATAGTTTAATTTCTAATCTTGCAGATGTAATAGAAGATCTCATAAGTGCAATACCCTTTAGAAAAAGTTTTGACATTGGTAGTATAAAAAAATTATTATTATTAATTATTAAAAAATCTTCTTTAAATTACTTAAATAGCGACTCTATTCTCGATGCATTAATCTCATTAAAATTTTTAGTCCTTTCCAAAAAAAGATATGTTATTAATCCTCATTTAAATGAACAACTATTATGGAAAGAGTTTACTGAGCCTCCAATAATAGTACAACCCAGTTTTGATCTTACTGTAAAACCATGGTTAAATCTGAAAGATGGAATAAAATTTGCCTGTTTAACAGATATTAAAAAATTTGATCTGTACCCTGATTATGAACTAAACAGAGCATCATACACACGGGGACATGATAGCAAATTACATTCCTCAAGTATAATCATAACACTGGAGGAATTAAGTGCACGTCCTATTCCCCAAAATATTCTTGTTTCTGTAGACTCCTGGGAAGAAGACTACAACAGAGTAAAAATTTATGAAGGAATAATTTTATCTGTAAACCCAGATAAACGGATTATTATTCAACATCTTACCAATCTCCAGCCTTTTATTCGTGAAGAACTGTCTGACGGAATATATTTAATGGATACAAATTCTGTAAAAGAATGGAAAACAATTATTGAAAATGCCGGAATTAGTGTTCCGGGAATTCAGAAAAATCAAATTATGAATGAATCACCATCAGTTTTAAAATATACAAAACCCTTCAAATCATCAAATATTATTAAAATACCGGAAACAATTCCTATTAAATTGATTCCGGATTCCAACTTTCAGGAAAAATTAAATACTAAACTTGATTCTTTAAAACTGAACCAGACGGAAAAAAATGGGTTTAAAATCAGAATTTCAAAGAAGTTAATTCTTTTCCCAGACCAAATACAGCATGGAAATATTCGTACAGAGAAAACTGAAGCCTCAGGTATGGATTATATAGGGAAAATAAGATTGATAGAAAGGACTCTGGAAAGTAATAGTGAACTATTAGAAGTCACTTTTGGAAGCCCTATAGAAAAACTTTCTACCTATCTTGTAAAACCTATAAATTTGGATAAATCAAATGAAGATCTTCTATTAAACGCAATAACCCTACCTGAAGAAGATAAAATAGAGTTAATTGTCAGAAAAATGAGTAAGGTCAAAAGACTTAAAAGTTCTCTTTTTGCTCCACCAACGGAAAAGGCTGATTTGTAAAAATTTCAAATTGTTCAATTCCCTGAGTAGTCAGCATTTCTAAACCACCTATAGTAGCCGCCCCTCCCTCTTCTGCCTCTTTAAGAAATCTTGTTTTTAAAGGTGTATAGATAATATCATATGCAATCTGACCTTTCCTAAATTTATATCCTGGAAGGGGTGTTTCATTTTCATCAGGAAACATTCCAACAGAGGTTGTCTGAACTATTAGATTATACTCAACCAGAAGATCCTGTCTATCAAGAGGATAAAAAGAACAATCTGTTTCCAAAGCAAGATTCCTACCATTTTCTTGAGAACGGTTAAAAATCGAAACATCCATTCCAATGCTCTTTAAGGCACTTATAATAGCCCTGGCAGCCCCTCCTGCACCAATTACAGCGCATTTTTTTATTGAGGATATATCGATATGGGAAAGAAGAGGCTTGAGAAACCCATTTAAATCAGTATTAAACCCCTTCCATACTAAACCTTCTCTCAGGACTGTATTACATGAATTTATGGAATCAAGCTCAGGGCTTTTCAATCTTAAAAAATTAATAATCTCTACTTTATAGGGGACTGTTACTGAAAACCCCTTAACTCCAAGCAAGGTCGCAAGCTTAAGAAACATAGACAAATTATCAACAGGAAAAGGTATATAAACCGCATCTAAGCGGGCATTTAAATATGCTTTATTATGAATTTGTGGAGATCTTGAATGCATTACAGGATTTCCAATAATACCATAAACTGATGTTAAAAAAGTTATTTCATTGGCTCTATAAAGATTGACCATCTCTCCAGGACTAATATGACCAGGAGCGCCTGAATTTTCAGGATTGGAGCAATAAGAGAGCATCGAACCCAATTTCTTATATAGTATTCTTGAAGACAGCCCATAGTTGCCCATACCCAGTATTATTTTATCTTTAATATCTTTAACTTTTTCAAATACTTCATACATTTTTAATGTATCAGAACTATTTTGTGGATAAACAGCAGCTTTTGCTATATCACCAGGCCTGGTTGAAAGCTGTCGTATAATACTTTCAAAATTATCCGGTATTCCTGCAAAATTATGATAAGACCGAATAATTCTTGTTCCGTTTCCAATTGTTATTTTTTCTATTTCAGGAAAAGATGTTTCTAACTCAAGATCAATGTAATCAAATTCAGCTTTAGAATAATTGTATAGTACAGATCTTCTATCTTCTTCAGAACCTTCATATTTTCCACCATCACTTTTTTTCCGATATGTTATTATTGTAGATATTGAGAATTCTGATTTCACTCTATCAGGCGAAACAAGCAGAGGGTCATGAAGCATATCCAATCTTAATTCAACCATATTGATAAAATATCTATTTTTATTTAGTACCTTTAAGTTTTCTTCTATCGAGTTCTCCATTAATGTAAGGCATATCATTTTATAACTCCTTTTCCAGAGTTCTTAATTTTTTTTTAACATAATCATTCTCAGGTTCAAGGATCAATGCCTGTTTCAGGTAACGATAAGAACTACGTTTTTCTCCTAACTCATAATAAGCATCTGCAATAGCTAATATAGAATCGAAATTCTGTAAATTTTCAAATAATGATTGTCTTAAAACATCAAGTTTATCCTTATTATCTGTTAAAACAAGACTCTTTAGATAATAAAAATAACTCTTATCTTTAGTATTATTACTATTACTTATCCAATCATCAATGTAACTACCAGCATCCTTATTGTTTCCTTCTCTCAAAAGCATATTAACAGCACTATGAAAATCATTATAAAATGGGTTCCCATCATTAATAATTATAAAATTATATTCTAATGCTTTCTTTATATTCCCAAGATTTTGATATATTTCTACTGCATATCTAAGAAATACATCTGAAATACTCTTTTCAAGAATTTTAACGATAAATTCTGATGCCCTGACCCATGATCCAGACCCTATAGCCTCTTCAGTTAATAACTGAAGAGATACAAGACTATCAGGATTTGTTTTTAGACTATTTTCCAAATACTCACGACCCTCTCCATCCCTACCCGTCAGAAATAAAATACGACCATAGATTTCTCTTATTAGAGAATCATCTGGAAAATCTTTCACTGCATTCTCTATTAACAATAAAGCCTGTTTATATTCTCCTGATTTCAGTAGTATAGATGCCCGGATTCTAATACTTTCAGGAGATTCTCCTACAGCTGTTTCAATGGTTCCAAGCATATATAAAGCTCGTGAATCCTCCCCTTGTTGCTGCATAATATCTGCATATTTAAGTGTCATTACTGTTTCATCCGGGTCTAAGGCCAGTGCCTGAGAAACAATACTCAAAGCTTTATCCAGTTCTTTATTTCCAATTAATGCGTCAACTAAAAGATACTTCAACTCTTTATGCTGACTATATTTATTCTGTACATTTTCAAGATGAGAAAGAGCTTTGCTATAATCACCATTATTAATAAGTATTCTAATTATTCCAAATTCGGAAGGATAACTAAAAGAATCTCTTTCCAAAGACTCTAAATAACCCTCAAAAGCCTGTTTATACTTGTTTTGGTTTTCAAATAAAAAGGAACGTATATATATAGGTAAATATGAATTTGAATCTACAGAATAAATTGTTGTTAGAATATCCAGTGATTTTTCCATTACAGCTTCTGATTCCGTATAAAGAGCTGCAGTGGAAGAGAGAAGTAAAGTAAAAAAGTTTACATCTTCATTAGGAATCTCAATTATTTTACCTTCCAGTGCTTTATCAACGATTTGGGTCAACATCCCTGATTTTGGACTAATAATCCTTATATTTGATCTATCTGAAATTGGGAAAACCAATCTAAGAAGGCTTCCTGCAATAAATTTTTGATATTCTCCCTGTTCAGTCATTCCAAATTTTTCGGTTTCAAGAATAGTAATAACCTGTGTTAACGATGTTAAAGACCCATCCTCAATTAACAATCTAACTTTTTCAAGAATAATTGTATCCTGATCAATAGAATTTGAGATATCTGTTTTATCCTGATTATTATTTTGAAGAGTAGTAGAACAGAAGGTAAGTCCCATTATAAAAAATATTAATAATATTAGTTTAATTTTCAAGATAGCAAAGAATATAACATTAAACATGTAAGATCAATTGATGCAAGTAAATCAAATATTACAATTGAATACAGTTGAATGCTATGATAATATCAGGTCAAAATTATGAAACTTAAAATAATATTTGGACTACTAATTACTCTTCTGATACTTGGCGGATGCAGCCTTTACAATAAGCTATTATCACCCACACCTTATTATGTAACAGGTACTGAAAAGGAAAGGGATGAACTAATTCAGCTTTCCAGAGAAATGGATGAGCAATCAGGAAATCCTGAAATAAACTTTATACTTATTCAGGAAATCTCCAAAATACTTCATACCCAGGGCGAACTGGAAATACTAAATCTATTTTTAACAACATATGTAGAAAAAAATTCTAAAGATCCTTTTAATGGTTACTATCTTCTAATGACTGCACAAAACTACCTTGAAAAAGAAGCTATTCCATTTGCAACTCATTATTTTGAAAGAATTCTAAAAAATTATTCAGATCTCCGGGTTAGAGGTCAATCAATTCATTATATTTGTCTTTCCAATTTAATAGAACTTGTAAATACACCACAAAAAAAAGTGATATATTACAAAGAACTTCTTTCCAGCTTTAGCGAAGATATTGAAAAAGGATCAGCATATTTTTATCTTGCAAAAACCTATGAAGAACTTGGAGAATGGGATTTATCTATTCAGGCATATAAAAACTTTCTTCAATACCCTGATTCTAAGGTGCCAGGCTATCCTGAAGCTGTAAACCAAATTACTCCGATTATTGATTTTTATGACTATAGAAATAAGAACTGGACTATGGCTAATTTAGAAGATCTTGTTAATTCAGTTAAATATGCTATTAGAACTAAGGACTATAGAAAACTTGCAAATTACAGAGCTAAAATAAATTTCTTTGCAGTATCATGGGAGCAGGAAAAAACTGAAGCAAACTCAGACTTCCTTGATAAATTAAATACTTTTATGAAAAATAGAGTCAGATATTCTGCTGATCTTGATAAAGATTCAAACAGACAGGAAGCTTATCTAAAAACCTGGGGCTGGTCATATAGAATACGTACCTGGTATTTGTATTTCAGGAGAGTCAATTTTCCAGCAGATCCCGAAATTCATGGTCAATGGGAATGGGCAGGCATTTATTTTGGTGATAAACCATTTTCCAGGTCAGATAATTAGATATGTGTAAGCTGATTACATTAAGGCCATCTATTAAATAAACCGATGTTTTAAAAGATGGTAAAAAAAAGATTTATTTTAATTATTTTATTTCTCCTTTTAACAGAAATACTGATATTTGGTAATTCAGAAATTAATAAACCTCAAATAGAATATAAAATAAATTGGGAGAATCAGCAACTTGAAATTATAGTTTCAAATTCTCTTGTAAATATATATAAGCCTTTGCCAACTTTAAAATTCAGCCTGGAATCAGATATAAAGCAAAATTTCCCTTATATCCTGTTAAATGGTATTGAACTTTTAACCATTGACTCCAAAACTAAGGGAGAAGATTATATAAGAAAACATCCTACTGTTGTGTCTTCTATTTTTAATTTATCTTCAAAAGTTCTAAAAGTTCATTCAATATTTACTAATAATCTCAAGATTCTAGAGACAAAATATTCAATTGATATCTACCCACATATTGCAGAACTATTTATTAAACATACAAGGGAAACAAAACTATCACCAGTTCTGGATTTTATCCCATCAGCAGATTTTTCAGGTATAGTTATTTATGTAGATAAAAACCTTCCTATGTATGGAAAACAAAGTTCCGGATCATTTAATCCGAGTCTGTTTCCAAAAATATTTGATGAAAATCTTAATATTATTATAGATCCT
>JAQIBN010000104.1 GCA_027859095.1 Spirochaetia bacterium
CTACCGAATACACTAGGCTTTTCTAATTGCATCTATTGTATAAATTATATTATTATGCTTTGCTTATTAAGCAATTTTCATTCCCTGGAGAAAACATTGGAAGAACATAATTTTTTTAATACATATCATATTGACCCACTTAAATTTGATCGTAGTGGTTTAAAATGGGAAACCCTAAAAGAAATAGCTGACAATTATGGAACTATAAAAAATGAACTTGATTTTTCAGGAAAGCAGGTACTTGAACAAATATTACATACAGCTCATGTACATTCAATCAACTACAGAATAAAGAAAGATGAACATTTAATAGAGAAGATAATAAGAAAAACTATTCAAAACCCCTTAAGAAAGATAGACCCTGATAATTATAAATCAGAAATTACCGACCTTATCGGGATAAGAGCAATTCATCTTTTTAAAGAAGATTGGATACATATTCATAATTTTATTAAAGATACCTGGCAATTCGAAGAACAGCCCATTGCTTACGTCAGAAACGGAGATTCTAAACGAATTTTAGATTATTATAAGGAAAATAACTGTCAGGTGGAGGAACATCCATATGGCTATCGATCTGTTCATTATGTCTTAAAAACAACCTATAATAATAAAGAATATTTTGTAGAAATCCAGGTAAGGACTATTTTTGAAGAGGCCTGGGGAGAAATTGATCATGCCATACGATACCCATATCATGCAGATAAAGAACTTCTTTTCAGGCTATCTTCAATTTTAAATAGAATTGCCGGCAGTGCAGATGAACTTGGAACCTATATACGATATCTTAAATCTCAAACTGAAAGAACAGAGATAGTTTACAATAAGGAAATAAATAATAAAAATGCTATCATCGATGACCTGAAAAAACAAATTGATGCACTAGGAATTGCAAATGATGATAAATCGAGAATAACTGAAACTCTTGTTCAACTGGAAAAAGAGACGACTCAAAAGCAAGATTCTACAGACGACCTTCTCTGGCTTGATACGTTAATACAAACTCCGTTATTTAAAAATATCACATCCCGAATTGAAGAAATTACAAGTTCAGACCAATTTAAACCTATTGATATAAATGATTCTGATCTTGAGATAATGAAAAAAGCACAGTCAGAATTATTTAAAATGTTACAAAAACCAGAAAAATTACGGGAACTATTAACAGATGAGCATGTATCTAAGTTAATAGCTCAACTTGGTGAGGATAAATTAGAATAATATATAAAAGGATCAATATGAATATGAAATGGAATCTCGACGCTCTCTATACATCTTTTAAATCTGATAATTTTTTAAGTGATATAACTGAACTGGATAGGGGTATTTTAGAACTAATTATATGGGCAGATGAAACGTTACTGGAATCTGCTGCAGTTCAGGATAATACTGCTGAAATTGGGAATATTATAAGAAAATACCTGGACTCATACATAAATATAAGAAAACTCTATTCAGCACTCTTTTCATATGCTGAACTTACTTTCAGCGTAGATGCATCTAATAATACAGCAAAAAAATATACAGAAATACTGGAACAAAAACTACCTGATATGACAAAATCTGCAGTACAATTTACCAGATGGATTTCTTTGGTTAAAAAATTCAAAAAAGTTATTAAAAACTCAGGGCTGTTAAAAGAGCACAGTTTTTACTTAGAAGAAATTAGGAATAACAGTAGATATCTTTTATCAGATAAGGAAGAAATCCTTGCCGCAAAGCTAAAGAATACCGGTTCAAACGCATGGTCTCAACTTTGGAATGTTATGACTTCAACTGTGAAAGTTGATATAGAGATTGATGGAGGACACAAAGAACTTCCTCTTCCTGTTGTTCGGAATATGGCTAATGAAGCTGATTGTGATACCAGGAAAAAAGCTTTTAACGCGGAATTTGCTGTATATAAAAAATTTGAAGAAGCTGCTGCTGCAGCACTTAATGGTGTAAAAGGTGAAGTTATTACTATTTCAAAACTTAGAGGATACAAATCTCCTCTGGAGATGACACTAATAAATTCCAGAATGGACGAAAAAACACTAAACGCAATGTTTTCTGCAATAAAAGAATATCTTCCTGGTTTTAGAAAGTATTTTCATAAAAAAGCTGAACTCCTTGGACATAGTAAAGGTCTTCCTTTTCACGATCTTTTTGCTCCCATGGAGAAAACAATAGCTAATAATACCAAAGAAAAAGAACTTACATTTACTTACGACCAGGCAAAAAAATTCATAGTTAATAAGTTTAGAGATTTCAGTGATAACCTTGCTGATTATGCTGAAAATGCCTTTGAAAATAGCTGGATTGATGCAGAACAACGGGAAGGAAAACGCGGAGGGGCTTTTTGCGAAAATCTTCATGTAATAGGTGAAAGCAGAATAATGTCAAACTTTGACGGGAGTTTCTCTGGAGTAACAACCCTGGCGCATGAATTGGGACACGGTTATCACGGACACTGCTTAATTGATGAAAGCTTCCTTAATTCAGACTACCCAATGCCTCTGGCAGAAACTGCTTCAATTTTCTGCGAAACCCTTATTATCAATGCTGCTATAAAAAATGCTTCTGAATCCGAGGCATATACTATTCTTGAAAACAGTATTCAAAGTGATGCCCAGGTTATTGTGGATATTTACAGTCGATATCTATTTGAATCAGAACTATTTGAAAAAAGGAAAAGTTCATCTTTATCTGTAGAAGAGTTAAAAAATATAATGCTTAATGCCCAAAAAGAATCCTATGGTGACGGTCTGGATCAGGACCAGCTTCATCCGTATATGTGGGCATGTAAACCTCATTACTACTATGCAGATTTTAATTTTTACAATTTTCCTTATGCCTTTGGATTGTTATTTGCCAAAGGACTTTATGCTGAGTATTTAAAAACGGGAAAACCTTTTATTGAGAAATACGATACCCTCTTAAGAGAAACAGGGAAAAATACTATAGCAGATGTTACAGCCATGATGGGTATTGATATCCAGTCTCCTGAATTTTGGAAAAGCTCACTGGAACTTACAAAAATAGATATAGAGAAATTCATCGCTTCTGCTGAATAATAGTACATGTGCTGGATAAGCTGTACGAGCATGTTTTACGATAGCTGGATGTACGGGCAGGTCGCAACCTGCCCCAACCTTGTATTTATAGCTACATTAATGTAGGATCATAAACAGTATGATTGAATCCCAGAGTAAAATTCATTATCGTAGAAAAATTGAAGAATTAAATCTTCTCTATGATGTTAGTCAAACACTGGACAGAAGTCTGGACCTTAACCAGATAATACAGCCAGTACTTAAGGCTCTTTCAGACAGACTTGGACTTTTTAGAAGTACAGTAACTCTTTTTAACCGACAATCTGAAAAAATCCAGATAGAAGCAGCTCATGGTATGACAAACAGAGAAAAGGAAAGAGGAGAATATCTTCTGGGCGAAGGAGTTATTGGCAGGGTTATAGAAGCAGGAGAACCTGTTATGGTTCCTAATATTACAGACAGCTCTGAATTTCTTGACAAAACAGAGACAAGAAAAAAATATACTAACAATAACCTGGCATATATTTGTGTCCCAATAAAAATAGAAAATATAACAATTGGAGCACTCAGTGCAGATAAACTTAATAACGTAAGTATTTCATCACCTTCAAATGAGCTGGATGAAGATATGAAATTGCTCTCAATAATAGGTTCAATGATAGCTGGTGCTGTAAAAACCAGAAGGAAAGTCCAGGAAGAGCAGGAGAAACAGCTCTCAAACAACCCTCAGTTTAAACCCATTGATATTATAGGGACATCAACTTCCATGGTGGAAGTGTATGACCTGATCAAGCAGGTCGCATCCAGTGATGCCACAGTCCTTATACGAGGAGAAAGCGGTACTGGAAAAGAACTTATAGCTCATGCCATTCAACGTAACAGCCTTAGAAATAAGAAACCATTTATTAAGGTAAATTGTGCAGCTCTTACTGAAACAATTATAGAAAGTGAACTCTTTGGTCATGAAAAAGGTGCATTTACCAGTGCAGTATCCAAACGAATAGGAAGATTTGAACTTGCAAATGACGGAACTATATTTTTAGATGAAATTGGTGACCTTTCCCCCTCTACTCAGGTTAAACTTTTAAGAGTACTACAGGAAAAAGAATTTGAAAGAGTGGGAGGAACAACAACTATAAAAGTAAATGTAAGAATAATTGCCGCTACAAACCGTCCACTTGAAAATATGATGGAAGAAAATCTATTTAGAGAGGATCTCTACTACCGTTTAAATGTTTTTCCAATTCATCTGCCTCTCTTAAAAGACAGACGAAGTGATATTATGTTACTGGCAGACCATTTTACAGAGAAATATGGCAAATCAGCTTCAAAACCTATTAAAAGAATATCTACCCCTGCAATAGAGCTCTTTATGAGCTATCACTGGCCTGGAAACATAAGGGAACTTGAAAACTGCATAGAAAGAGCCGTTCTTTTAAGCACAGATGGCGTTATACATGGTCATCATCTACCCCCAAGTCTGCAAAGTGCAGAATCTACAGGAACCGAGCTTCATGAAACGCTAAAGACAGCAGTGGAAAAACTCGAAAAAGAACTTATTTTTGATTCTCTAAAAACTTCAAAGGGAAATAAAGCAAAAGCAGCCCGTCAATTAGGATTGACAGAGCGAAAAATGGGGCTGCGGGTAGATAAATATGGAATAGACACAGGAATATTTGCTACATAAATGTAGGTTTATTGTATTTTCCATACATTTACGTATGTTTTTCCGTTAAAACGTGCCAAGTAGGGACAGGTCGCGACCTGAGGAAGCATAGGCGAGCAGGAAGCTTGCTTCCGACCAGCCTGTCCCTACTTGGCACAATTATTGCTTATCATACTTGAAGGCTTATATATCCCAAAAAATGATACTCAAGGAGTACAAAGAATTGAACATAACCGATTTTACAAAAACACCGGTAAACGAAATATATGGAATGAACTCATTCGGTGATGCCGTTATGAGAGAAAGACTACCAAAATCGATATATAATGAACTAAAATTAGTTCAAAAAGGAAGTAACAGATTATCCTCGGAAGTAGCAGAAGTAGTTGCCAATGCCATGAAAGACTGGGCTCTGGAGAGAGGAGCTACTCACTACACTCACTGGTTCCAGCCTCTTACAGGTCTGACTGCAGAGAAACATGACTCATTTATCTCCCCCACAGAAGATGGACGGGTAATCATGGAATTTTCAGGAAAAGAGCTTATGCAAGGGGAACCAGATGCATCTTCCTTTCCCAGTGGTGGGCTAAGGGCAACATTTGAAGCAAGGGGATATACAGCCTGGGATACAGCATCGCCTGCATTTCTAAAGGAGGATAATTCCGGAGGAGTAACACTATGTATTCCTACAGCATTTATCTCCTACACAGGAGAAGCCCTGGATATGAAAGTACCCCTACTTAGATCCATGGAAGCCATTAATAAACAAGCTCTTCGTGTTTTAAAAATTCTCGGCATGAATGTTGAACAAGTAATAACATCTGTAGGCCCTGAACAGGAATATTTTCTTGTAGATAAAAAATTCTATGACAAGCGGCCAGATCTTATGCTTACAGGAAGAACTGTTATTGGCTCTAAACCTTCAAAGGGTCAGGAAATGGATGACCACTACTTTGGAGCAATCAAATCCAGAGCTTCCGGCTTTATGAGCGAGCTGAACATGGAATTATGGAAGCTTGGAATAGCCGCTAAAACCCAGCACAATGAAGTAGCGCCAAATCAGTTTGAAATTGCACCAATTTTTGATTCATCCAATGTTGCAACAGACAGAAATCAGCTTCTAATGGAGACACTAAAAAAAGTTGCCGCCAGACATGATCTTGTTGCACTTCTGCATGAAAAACCATTTGCAGGAGTAAATGGATCCGGAAAGCATAATAACTGGTCTATTAGCACAGATACAGGAATAAATCTTCTTGAACCTGGAGATGATCCAATTAAAAATGCCCATTTTATCCTATTTCTGGTAGCTATTATTAAGGCAGTGGATAAATATGCACCTCTTTTGAGGATGTCTGCAGCGAATGCAGGGAATGACCATCGACTTGGAGCAAATGAGGCTCCTCCTGCTATTATTTCAATATTCCTTGGAGATCAGCTTACTCAGATTCTGGAAAGCCTCTCGGGTGGAAAAAAATATACAAACGGAGATATAGAAACTATAGAACTTGGCGTATCAACAATACCCAAATTACCTAAAGATCTTACAGATAGAAATAGAACATCACCCTTCGCTTTTACTGGTAATAAATTTGAGTTCAGAATGGTACCTTCATCTATGAGTATTGCCAATCCAAATACTATTCTGAACACAGCTGTGGCAGATATACTTTCTGAGTTCGCTGATAGACTTGAGAAATCTTCAAATCCAAAAGAGAGTATGAAGGAACTTGTAGCTGAAACCTATAATAAACATAAGAGAGTTGTATACAACGGTAATAATTACTCAAATGAATGGCTTAAAGAAGCTGAATCCAGAGGCCTTGCCAATATCACAAATACTGTTGATGCTTACACAGAGATGGAGAAAGACTATTCAGTAGAACTTTTTTCCAGACATAGTGTTCTTACAAAAACAGAACTTGAATCCCGTTGCGAAATACATTTGGAATCCTACAGTCAGCAGATTAATATTGAAGCATCTATAATGATTGAACTTACAAAAAAACAAGTTTTCCCTGCTGCAGGAAGATACATTAATCAATTAAGTGATACAATTACTGGGCTGAAAGTATCCGGAGTTAATAATGAAACCGGTTTTATGAAAATGCTTGGGAAAGTATCTGAGAATGCAGATAATCTCTATAATAATATTATTAAACTTGAAGAGCTTCTTTTAACAGCTCAAACAATTGATTCTAATCCCCTTGAGCAGGCGAATGCATATCGGAAAGTGGTTTTTGCACAAATGGCTAATGTCAGAGAGGCTTCAGATACTTTGGAAACTCTCGTTCCCTGTGATATGTGGCCAATACCGACATATCTGGACTTGCTGTTTAGACTATAGGTGGTTTTTGGCGTATGGTTAGATGGACACCCATATAGGAAGAACCCTGGATATTGACATTTTTATGAATCTAATCTAAACTGCACTCCAACATAATGTTATCTTCAGGGCAGGGTTAAATTCCCGACCGGCGGTATAGCCCGCGAGCCGTAATGGCTGATTCGGTATAATTCCGAAGCCGACAGTAAAGTCTGGATGGAAGAAGATGTCTATAATTTAACAAAAAGCAACTTTTGTTGAACCTATATAGATTACTTTCCACGCTCTGAACTTTTAAGTTCAGAGTTTTTTTTGTTTAAAATTATAAGATGAGAGGTAGAATTTAGTACCTGTTTCAGTCTTATGGGATTAAACAATTGAGTGGAAAGCTATAACTGCCCTGAAGAAATTCAACTTTTTGACGGGGTGTAAATAATGCATGAACAGTATATGAGGCTTGCACTTGAACTCGCTGTGCGAGGGATTGGAGCAGTCAATCCCAATCCTCTGGTGGGTGCTGTTATTGTAAAAAATAATAGAATAATTGGGCAGGGTTTTCATGAAAAGTATGGAGATCCTCATGCAGAAATAAACGCCATAAATTCTGCTTATGATGAGATCTCAGGCAGCACTATATATGTAACTCTTGAACCTTGCTACCATACAGGGAAAACACCACCCTGCGTTGATGCTATTATCAGGCATGGTTTTAATAAAGTAATTATAGGTATGGCTGATCCCAACCCTCTCGTTTCCGGAAAAAGTATTCAAAAAATGATCGATCACGATATCGAAGTTGTGACAGGTGTGCTGGAAAATGAATGCAGAAAAATGAACGAAGTTTTTATAAAATATATAACTACAGGCAGGCCCTTCGTAACTATGAAATCCGCCATGACTCTGGATGGGAAAATTGCCACGTTTACTGGTGACTCCAGATGGATTTCCAATGAGAAATCAAGACACTTAACTCATAATATCCGTCACAGGATGTCAGCCGTCATGGTGGGAATAGGAACAGTTCTTACCGATGACCCTGAGTTAACAACCCGTATTGAAAATGGGAAAAACTCTATTCGAATAGTGCTGGACAGCAGACTCAGGATTCCTCTTAATGCGAAAATTCTTCAGAAGAATGACGATTCCAGAACAATCATTGTCACAACAGATAGGGCTGAACAGGAAAAAATTGAGATTCTTAAGAGTATGGATATCCGTGTAATGGTTGTCCCTGGCTCTGACAGGGGTGTTGATCTAAATAAACTGATGACGAAACTCGGAGAGATCAGGATTGACAGTATACTGCTGGAAGGCGGTGGAACTCTCAACTACAGCGCCCTTGAAGAAGATATTGTTGACAAAGTTCTGGTTTTTATTGCGCCCAAAATTATCGGTGGAGATTCTGCAAAAACACCCGTAGAAGGTCCGGGTAAAAAAACAATCGGGGAAGCTTTCAGGCTTGTAAACACAGCTATTTCCACAATTGGCAGTGATGTCCTGATAGAAGGCTATATAGACAGGAGTGTTAATTAAATGTTTACAGGAATAGTAGAAGAGACAGGAACAATCCTCGATATTCAGGATGGTGATAAGTCTTCCATACTGAAAATAAAAGCGCATAAAGTGTTGAAGGGCCTTAGCATAGGAGACAGTATTGCAGTAAATGGAGTGTGTCTGACTATCACAGCCTTTACTGATTCAGTATTTACTGCCTTTGTTATGGCAGAAACCCTGAGACGGTCAAATCTAAAGACCCTAAAATCCGGAACTCAGGTAAATCTTGAAGCTGCCATGAAAGTTACCAGCCGCTTAGGCGGTCACATTGTTTCCGGACACATTGACGGAATTGGGGAAATATCATCATTTCAGGATGAAGGTGATGCAATCTGGATGACAATAAATACAAATCAGAATATTACAAGATATATAGTCGAAAAAGGTTCTATAGCCATAGACGGAGTCAGTCTCACTGTTGGCAGTGTAGATGACATCTCATTCAGGGTCTCAATTATTCCGCACACCGATCAGAACACAACTCTTATACGTAAAAGGGAGGGGGATATGGTTAATCTGGAATGTGATGTGATCGGAAAATATGTGGAAAGATTATTGGGCCTAAAATCTCAGAATGAACCTTCCGGAGTGGATCGACTGGATATGAAATTTTTGGAACAAAACGGTTTTTTATAGAAAAGGAGATTTGAATGAGTGAATTAAACACAATAAAAGAAGCAATAGAAGGTATACGAAATGGGAAAATGATCATTGTAATTGACAATGAGGATAGAGAAAACGAGGGAGACTTTCTGATGGCTGCCGAAAAAGTTAGCCCCGAATCTATCAATTTTATGGCACAATATGGACGGGGTCTCATCTGTATGCCCTGTGATCAGTCAATTTTAAATAGATTAAATATTGATCCCATGGTGCATAAGAATACCGATGGATATCAGACTGCATTTAGTGTATCTATAGATGCAGCTTCCACAAGCACAGGTATTTCAGCCCATGAAAGGGCGCTGACTATCAGAGAAGTATTAAACCCCCATTCAGTTGCGGAAGATTTTAATAGACCTGGTCATATATTTCCACTTTTTGCAAAAGAGCACGGGGTTCTTGCCAGACCAGGGCATACAGAAGCGGCAGTTGATTTTGCTGTACTTGCTGGTCTAAAGCCTGCGGGAGTAATTTGTGAAATAATGAACAATGACGGTACTATGGCCCGTACGGAAGAACTAAAAAAAATTGCGGTAGATCATGATCTGAAAATTGTCACCATAGCAGATCTCATAAAATACAGAAAGCATATTACTAATATCATTATACGTGAAGTTGAAACCAAAATGCCTACCAAATATGGTGATTTTCGAGTCTTTGGATACGTCAATAAATTAAACGGAGAGCATCATGTTGCTCTTGTAAAGGGTGATGTTTCAAACGGAGAACCTGTCCTTGTAAGAATCCATTCCGAATGTCTGACAGGTGATGCATTCGGTTCGAAGCGATGTGATTGCGGTGAACAGTACTCTGAAGCCATGAAACGTATCGAAGATGAGGGGAAGGGGGTTCTTGTTTATTTGAGGCAGGAAGGACGCGGCATAGGACTAATTAATAAGCTTAAAGCCTATCAGCTGCAGGATATGGGACACGACACTGTTGAAGCCAATAATGAACTCGGATTTCCTGCAGATTTAAGGGATTATCATGTAGGAGCCAATATTTTAAAGGATTTGGGCATAAATCAGATAAAACTCATGACAAATAATCCTGAAAAAATATCTGGTATTGACACCTATGGCATTCAGGTTGTTGAAAGGGTGGATATCCAGATGAATCACAATGAAAGTAATGTGTTTTATCTTAGAACAAAACAAGCCAAGCTTGGTCACATTTTAAATTTTAAATAACAATAAGGGAGTAGATGAGATGACTGTATTTGAAGGAAAACTGGTTGGAAATGATTTTAACATTGGAATTGTGGTTGCGCGCTTTAATGAGTTTATAGGATCCAGATTATTAGGCGGGGCTTTGGATGCTTTGAAAAGGCATGGACTCGAAGAAAGCCGGATTGATGTAGCTTGGGTGCCTGGAGCCTTTGAAATTCCTCTGATCGCAAAAAAAATGGCAGAAAAAGATTATGATGGAATTATCTGTCTGGGAGCTGTTATTAAAGGGAGTACGCCTCATTTTGACTATGTAAGTGCCGAGGTGACAAAAGGTATTGCCACTGTTTCAATGAACAGTGGCAAACCTGTGATATTAGGTGTGTTGACCACTAATTCAATTGAACAGGCCATTGAACGTGCTGGTACAAAGGCTGGAAATAAGGGATACGAAGCTGCGGTTTCTGTAATTGAAATGATTAATTTATTAAAATCTATGGGATAATAATGATTTTAGATGAAACAAGAACCATTATTTTTGATTATGATGGTACCTTACACAATAGTCTGCATATATATGCCCCTGGGTTTCAGAAAGCCTATAATTATCTTGTTACCAGAGGATTTGTCGAATCAAAAATGTGGAAGGAGGATGAGTTAAGTCAATGGCTGGGATTCAGTGCAAAGGAGATGTGGGATATATTTATGCCGATGTTACCTCAGGCTGAGAAGGATAAATGCAGTAGGATTATTGGGGATTCCATGCTTCGTGATATTGAGCAGAAAAAATGCAAACTCTATGCAGGTTCGATTGAAATGCTCGACTATCTTAAGGGAAAGGATTATCACTTGGTATTTCTCAGCAATTGCAAGCAGGATTATATGAATGCTCATATAGATCTTTTTAACCTTGATGAGTATTTTGACGCTTTTTACTGTTCCGAAGACTTTGGTTTTATTCCCAAATATGAAATTTTTAATAGTATTAAAACTGTTTTTCCGGGTTCCTATACTGTCATTGGTGATCGAAGCCAGGATTTTGAAATAGCCAATAAAAACTGCTTTCCATCAATTGGCTGTAACTATGGTTATGGGAATGAAAAGGAATTATCAGGGGCAACTTACCGTATAAATGATATAAAAGGAATCAAGTTACTTCTTTAATGAAAGAGAGGTGACCTAAATATTGTTTCCGACAATTAAATAGTGGTCAAATAAAAATCCAGATTTTCCCGGTAAAATTAAAAAGAGATCAATTTTCTTTTAATATATATTTTACACCCGGACTGGTAGAAACGAAAAAAATATTATATATTGATTTACGAAAATTACGGAGGACAATATGGACTGCGGATGCACAAACTGTACATGTGATGATAATGAAGAGAAAATTACTATATCCTGCCCCGAATGTGGAACCAAGGGTAATAAAATACCAGAGAAAGCAGTAAAAGCAAATCTAAAAAAAGAATTATTTAAAGATATTGAAGGAAAAGACATTTACCTCTGTCCTGATGAAAATTGCAGCACCAGCTATTATTCAGTTGAAGATTCACTCAAATTTAATTTATCAGACCTGAAAAAACCATTATGGTACAAAAAAGGGGCAGATCCCGTAATTGCCTGTTACTGCAATAATATTACCGAAGAACAGGTTGTTAATGCTGTAAAAAAACATGATCTAATAACATGGCAGGACATTGTATTACACTACCACGAAAAAACTTTATGTATTTGCAGAAAGCTAAACCCTTCCGGGGAATGCTGTACAGAGTTTTTCTACTCTGTAATTAATAAAACACTAAAGAGCCTTGGAAAAGAAACTGTAACTATTCCTGGCGGATGCACATGCTGATTTCCAGGATTAAACAAACCAGATTATTACAGCAAGGAACAAAAATAATCCAGATAAAATGAGCTTTGCATAGTGTATCTTACCGGTAAAAAACCTGGATAACCTGGATGAAGAAAGACCAAAATAGACAGCACCGAAAACGATAACCAGTGGCAGTATAAAACCAAGATTATATATAAGCAGACTTCTCAAACCAAGTGTCGAATTATCAGTTTGAATCATGTATGCAATTGTAGGCAGATACACCTGTCCAGTACATGCCAATTCAATAATAGAGACAGTAAATCCGGTAATTATAACGCCACCCATAAATAGAGTCTTGCTATTATTCCGTCTTATAACTTTATGCATTTTCTTTTTCATAGAAAGGGAAAGCTGCAGGGTAATTTCATTGTATCGTCCCGAACGGGCAAGATAGAAGTCTCGAAGACTTAACACAAGAAATACACCAGTTACAGCACTTACAGCACTTACAGCAAGTTTCATAATAAATCTAATAAATGATATATCAACAACCATTCTCATGGTATTTAATAAGCCCAGGCCAAGAAGAAGATAGGACAAAAAAATGGAAAAGGTAAATAAAATACCTGTAATTAAAATTTCCCGCTTTGTCCTTCCCTGAATAGATAAAAAGGAGATAAAAAAAACCAGAGTTGCAAATGCACAGGGATTAATCCCATCAATCAAACCAGCAAGAAGAACTGGAACAAACCCAAAAGAGACAGAACCTGCTGAAGTGCTTAAAGTTTTGTTAAAGGGCCGGAAGTTTTTGTTATTATTAAAATAATTCAATTCATCAATAAGGCCTGCTTCCAAAGCTGAATTACCAAGGTATGCATTATTTCCCACAAATAGAACTGGAAAAATCGTAAATTCAAGACCTAACGTATTAAGAGCATCTGCACATTCTTTATAGTATTTGGAATCCAGAATATCAAAAGCCAGTAGTTCAACATTCACCCCTGTTTGGCTCTCAATATCCGGGAGGATCTTCTCTTCGAAAAGGTCACAATGACTGCAGCCAATTTCACCATAATAAGTAACAACAGGAGTTCCATTGCTCCCAAAAACACCCGTAAAGGTCATAAGTACCATTACAAAAAGTATCAAATATTTCATTCATAACCTTTTAATCAGAAATCAATCCACCTGAATTGTATTATTTAAATAGTCAGATATAAATAAGAATATGTAAGAATCAATAAAAACACAATACTAATTTAATATAATTATTCTTGACCTTATCTATTCAAAATATTAGATTTATATATGACTATATAAGTCAGTTTTTCTTAGTCAAAACAGGCAGGAATCAATATGAAAACAAGAGCAACAATAACATTCATCATTTTCCTTATTTTAATTCATACAACAATTTATGCAGAAGATGGGACCATTGCATATTTTGATGGTGATGTAACAGTACAAAGAGATGGATCTATATTTGATGCTGAATTTGGCCTTCCTGTTTTTCAGGGAGATATATTTGAAACAGCTAAAGATTCACTCTTAATAATTCAGTTAACAAACAAGGGAGAATTAAAACTTAAAGAAAATACCTTACTTATTCTGGAAAAGGTAAGCACCGATACATCAATTGTATTAAATAAGGGGAGTGTATTTTCAAGAGTCAATAAAATTGTAAGAGGAAGTTTTTCTATAAGAACCCCTTCAATGGTTGCAGGTGTAAGGGGCACAGAATTTTTTGTGGCCTATGGAAGAACTATAGAGACTGAACCCGATGTATGGCTATGTGTTAATGAAGGTTCGGTTAATGTTGAACTAAGCAAAACGGGAGAATCTGTACTTGTAAAGGAAGGTGAAGGGATTAATATACTCTCAGGGTCTAAACTTACAAAACCTGTTTTTTACCCATGGACAGAAGAACTAAACTGGAACAATGATCCTGGGAAAGGATCAGTCAGGGATGTAACAAATCTGGATTCAGCTTATGAAGATCTATTGGATCAGGATTATGAATAAACCTTATTGTTTGAAATATTGGAGCAAGTATGATTGGAAATAAACTTATTTTACTTTTATCAATTATTGTTTTCTTAGGAATGTCAGCAGCTGCCGAACACATACCTGACACAAGCGCTTTCAAAACCGAATATCAAGGCCGTGTTACTGTTATAGCTGACATAAATAACTGGAACCCCTACCTGGAAGTTCTTGGTAACCTGAATGGTGACAGTTTTGAATTAGCCTATAAGCATTTACAGACTGGCGCTTATTTCAGGATTAATAAAAACCTAAAAATTGGTGCATTTTACTTACTTCAACAAGGAGTAAGACATGACGATGACTGGATATCTTTAAATCCAGGCTGGGAATGGGAAGATTCTACAAACAGACTGGAACATAATATTAAGGATTGATTCGACTTTAAAGGTCGAAACACTTAAATCTACAAAGAATCAAAACGCTAATTTAGACCTTTAATGTCGATCTCAATCCATTGTTCAATGTGGTTCTGGATATGACCCCCCGTTATATTGTACCCCTTATATTAAATAAAAATGCTGTGACCTCTCTAAAAGTACGTTATCAATATAATTTCTATAATAAACATCAAACACTCTTGTTGAAACCGGGATTAAGCTACTTTTATATGATTGATCGAAAACCTGTATGGAATACCAGCCTGGCTTATTCTTTCTATATTCCCTTAAACTTCAGTGAAACTCTTCTTTATGAACATGGGCCATATATTAATTTTATCTATCATTTAAATGATCTTGTAAAACTTGAAGCAAGAGCTAATTTCCATTTTAGAAACTGGACAACAGGAGAAGATAGCCTTGCTGTTGGTGATAGCTATAGTTTAATTGAAGAAGGTTTAATAATTGGATTAGGTTTTATTGTAACACCCAGGTAAATTTTATTCCATTTTCCCTTATTTTCATGTATCCTTATCATATCCTTTTTAATCACCACTTATTCAGATGACGACAGTCTTTATACCTTAAGAGGATATTCAGGAAATATGATGGAACAATATGAATACTTCTATATGGAAGCTTTAAAGGGGGTATCATTAAAATAATATCAGGTTTGTATTCTTAGCACTGGGTAGTAGTTAATTGCAATAAATATTACTAATCTTTTCTTTTCCTGCTTTTTGCCGTATCCAATTAATTGATTTTAAAACCGGTTTTTTCCCAACAATATATAGTTCAAGTTTTCTTTTCCCTGGAAAATTCATTAACATAATACCCGTAAATATTGTTACAAGACCTTGCCCAGGTATAAAAAGAAGTAGTATGCCAAAGGATACAAGTACAATACCTGCGCCATTTTTCAATCCAGTCAGAATATGATTATAAGGAAAATCCAGTTTATTTATTATACCTATATTTTTCTTATGTGTAAAATAATCTACTGGAAGTTTGATAAGAATATAAGGAACAATAATTACAACTGCTGTAGACACCCTCTCTGAAATTTAAAAAAAATTGAAATATACCCGATAAGAATTTATCTGACAGAAAGAAAGGAAAAAAGATAAAGCGGGTTTCAGCACCACACATCATCCCGCCCTAT
>JAQIBN010000130.1 GCA_027859095.1 Spirochaetia bacterium
CATAAGTACTTCTTAATATAAACATTATTCCAGATTTCTGCCAATTTATTTAAAAATATTTTTTAAACATTATATAGTCATTTCTTACCCTATTTGTTATAACCTTGCTAAATTGAATAATTATTTACGAGTTTAAAGAGGATATAATAATGTTTTTTGCAGACAAGCCATATATTTCAGACTTCTTTAAAAGTACTGTTAAGGATAATAATATCCCAATGGTAGGCACAGAAATTGCGAAAGAGCTGGAACTCTACAAGGGAACGAATATAATAAGTGAAGAGGAAGCTATTGTAAATGTAGGTAATTCAAAAAACCCTATGATTTATACTACATCTGAAAATGCCATAGGCTGGATATCAAAGAATCTGAGATTTACTGACCTCCCTGCAAAAATAGAGCTATTTAAAAATAAATTCAAATTCAGAGAACTGACAAAATCTATTTATCCAGATTTATACTTCAAAGAAGTCCAAGTTAAAGATTTAGGAAATATTATATTTTCAGAATTACCCTTCCCCTTTATTATTAAACCTACAGTTGGTTTTTTCAGTATGGGTGTTTATAAGATTTCAAACTTTGGCGAATGGCATATTACAATCGAATCTATAAAAAAAGAAATCAATGAACTTAAAAATTTATACCCTCCCGAGGTTCTTAATACCAGCTCATTTATAATTGAACAGTGTATTGAAGGTGATGAATTTGCTGTTGATGCATATTTTAATTCTGATGGAGCAGCAGTTATACTCAGCATTTTACATCACACCTTTGCCTCGGATGCAGATGTAAGCGACAGGGTTTATACTACATCAAAAAAAATTATAGAAGAGAATATAGAAGAATTTACTAATTTCGTAGATAAAATTGGACAATTAGCTGTTGTAAAAAACTTTCCAGTGCATATTGAACTTAGAAGGGATTCAGATGGTACTATTTTGCCTATTGAAGTAAATCCCATGCGCTTTGGAGGATGGTGCACAACAGCGGACATAACTTATCGTGCCTATGGGTTCAATCCTTACTTATATTATTACAACCAGAAAAAACCAGACTGGCCTCTGCTTCTCCAGGGCAAAGAAGGAAAGCTTTTCAGTATTGTAGTCCTGGATAATTCTACAGGTATAAATATTGAAAAAATAGAATCATTTGACCATAAAAAATTACTCGGAACTTTTGAAAAACCCATAGAATTTAGAGTAATTGATTTTAAAAAATATTCAGTCTTCGGTTTCCTCTTTACAGAGACACGGGAAGATAATTTTACTGAGCTAAAAAGGATACTGGATTCTGATCTAAGTGAATTTATATCATTAAAATAGATTCCTAAACCATTTTATCTGAATTTTTTGAATGTAATTTCCCATTCAGGCCCAATACCTATATTATAAGTTTTTGCAAAATTCCTCTGGTGTAAACCAACTGCTACATTTAATAATGAATTTACGTATAATAGAGGTTCTCCCATTCCAACAGATCCAAAAGAACGGACATATGGGATAATACCTCTATAACGCTTTTCACCCTTATGAGTTACTACTACTTCTAATTCATCATTTAAGCTGAACCCAGCTTTCTGAAACATTTCACCATTGGCGTTTGTCCATAAATGTCCAAACCGAATATCCAGAACCTCAACTATACCCTCTATTAGTCCTTCTGAAACTTTTGCAACTTCAATTTCAATCTCAACAATGTCTTCTACTTCCAATAAAAAACCAACACCTTCAAAATCAATAACACCGGAAGCTAATCTGGCTCCTGTATAAGCATAAACATCTCTACCATGAAATGTATGAGAATCTTCTGAACCTTTCAATCTATTAACCGATTCATCAATTTCTCTTAGAGCAACAATACCATATTCATTCTTTATATGAGTCAATGTTCCATTATCTGGAGTAACTATATAATGCCCTGTTTTTGTTTCAGCTACAACTGATTTTCGGGGGGTTCCAACTCCAGGGTCAACTACAGATACAAAGACAGTCCCCTTAGGCCAATATTTAACCGTCTGAAACAATCTATAAGATCCTTCCAACACCTGAAAAGGTGTAATACCATGAGTTAAATCATAAATTTCCAAATTTCTGTCAACATCTTTGGATACACCATACATAGCACTAACAGCACCATCATCTAATCCAAAATCACTCTGCAAAACTAATATATTCTTCATAATCTACCGGATTCTATAATTCTTTGTAGGAACTGCCTTGTACGGGGATTTTTTGGTTTTGAGAAAAGATCTTCAGGTGGAGCTTCTTCCAGAATTTTACCTCCATCAAGAAAACATACCCTGTCTGCAACATCTCTTGCAAAACCCATTTCATGGGTTACAATAAGCATTGTCATGCCCTGTTTTCGTAGATCTTTTATTACAGAAAGAACATCACCAATTAGTTCAGGATCTAACGCGGCAGTAACCTCATCCAGTAAAAGGATATCTGGCTTGTTAGCCATAGCTCTTACTAATGCGACCCTTTGCTGCTGCCCACCTGAAAGTTGCTCAGGATAGGACTCTGAAAAACCGTTAAGGCCAAACAGTGAAAGTAGTTCTTTACCATGAGCTTCACTCTCCGCCTTTGTTCGACTATGAACCTTTTTTGGTGCCAGAGTAATATTATCAATAACAGTCATATGTGGAAAAAGATTGTAAGCCTGAAAAACAATACCTATTCGTTTATATAGATCCTTTACATCAAATTCAGAATTATGAATTGATATTCCATCCAGCTTAATATTACCATCATTAAAGGGTACCAGATCATTTACACAACGCAAAAGTGTTGATTTTCCGGAACCCGAGGAACCAATAAGGCATACAACCTCATGATCCGCTACCTTCAGATTAACATCATCGAGTACGAGATTGTCACCATAGTACTTGGTCAGGTGTTCAATATCTATTTTGTACATCTATGGAGCTCCCTGCAACCGGCGTTCCCGGTCTTTTTTGGTGATATAATCTGTTAATCTGGCTAATGGAATGGTTGCAACAAGAAAAAGTGCAGCTGCAGCAATTAAAGGTGAATAGTTGAAAGTTCTTGCTGTATAGATCTGAGCTTCACGAACTGCATCACGAACACCAAGAACACTTAACAGCGCAACATCTTTTTGCAGGGCTACTGCAAGATTCAGTAAAGAGGGAAAGACATTTCTTATGGCTTGAGGAAGAATACAGTAAAATAACGTTTGAAATTGTGAGAGACCAAGTGCTTTTGCAGCTAAATGCTGACCTGTGTGCACAGACTCAATTCCGGATCTGTAAACCTCTGCAGCATAAGCAGAGTAGCTGGAAATCATTGCAAGGGATCCCCAGAAAAGACTGCTTTTGGGTAATCCTGGTATCTGCAGAGCAGGCATACCAAAACCAAATAACAAAACCAGAAGCAATGAAGGAAGACCACGAAGTAAATCGATATAAACTATAGAAAAAACCTTTAATGGAGCAAACCATGGACCAGTAAGAGATCGAAAGACTGCCAGAATAAGGGCCCATATTGCAATTACTACCAGTGCAACACCCCACACAGCCATATTAATGCCGAAACCATGAAGAACCTTTGGGAAAACTTCAATAATTACATCAAGGTTAAAAAACTGGTTTTTAATCCTGGGCCACTGACTAGAGCTTACAATTACAGAACGAATAACAAAGACAACAATTAAAACAGTACTTACACTAATAACAGCAGGACCATACTTATCCCTGGCACTTAGAGTACGCCCCGCCCGCCTGGGCAGAGCAGGACGTTTTAAAATCACTTAGAAATCACTTGAATTGACTCATCACCAATTAAATATTCAGTTGTAAGATCGGCTATTACACCATCAGCTATGATAGCTTCAAGGCCTTCGTTAATCCACCCAATAATAGAACTACCCTTCTCAAAGATAAGTCCATGACCAAGATCATTAGGATCGTTTGGAAGCACTGCAGAAATGATTGCGTCAGGAACCTGTACAAAAGTTATAAAAAGCGCTGTTGGAAGTTCTATAGTTGTTGCATCAATTTGTCCGGCAAGAAGTGCCTGAAAAGTGCCTGCAACATCATTGAAAACTGATACATCTTCAGCACCTATGATGTCCTCAATATACGCAAGATCGGCTGTTCCTATTGTAGCTCCCCACTTTGCCTTTCTAAGATCTTCAAAGCTTTTTGCTGTTAAAATAGGACTCCCGGGAATTGTAACAACTGCCTTTTCAGGTTTGTAATAAGCATCTGAAAAGTCTACAAATTCACGACGTTCTTCAGTAACCGAAAACTGCTGAATGTTGAAATCGTAGTTTTTTTCTCCAGGAGCAATTCCCTGGTCAAAAGTCTGACGAACCCATACAACATCATCTCGGTCAAAACCAAGCTCTTCAGCAAGAGCATAAACCATTCCATTCTCAAAACCTATGCCAGCTTCAGGATCATCATCCATCATCCATGGCGGATAAGCAGGTTCACCGGTTGCTACAGTAAGTTTTCCAGTCTGAAAAAGGCCAGGATCATTGATTGTACCTTCCATTCCTACAGTTTCTGTTTCTTTAGCCTCTTCACTCTTACCACCTGCAAAAAGGGGTAAAGCCAACATACAAATCAGTAAAACTAATAAAATTTTTCGAATCATAGTATACTCCTTGATCCTGATGATAGAAAATATAGACAATGGGGTCAAGATGAAAAGAAAAAATAATACCCTCATTAAAATATGTAATTATTAGTTGCCATTCTCTAATTGACAGTTGGGATGTGTAAAATTTATCATACAATTATTATTTTCCAAAGGGAGAAATTGTCAATTATGATTAATGCAGGTATTATTGGAGCTACAGGATATGCAGGACAGGAGTTAATCAGGCTTCTTTATACTCACCCTGATGTAAATATAGTCTATTTATCATCTCACAGTTATGCAGGAAAGAAATTATCTGAAGTTTACCCTAATTTTACAGGTCTTCTGGATATGGAACTAGTAAGTATGGATGCTAAGAAGATGGCTGATGATTGTGACGTAATATTTTTTGCTCTTCCTCATGGGCTGACTGCTGATCAAATATCAGAAGATATTCTTAATAAAGTAAAAATTATAGATTTAGGGGCTGATTTCAGACTTAAAGATAAGGAAGTTTATGAGAACTGGTATAAAGTAGAGCACTCTAGACCACACTTCCTTGAAGAATCTGTCTATGGTTTGTGTGAATTAAACAGAGAAAAAATTAAAAAAGCCCGGCTTGTAGCAAATCCTGGATGTTACACAACATGTTCAATAACAAGTCTGGCTCCTTTAGTGACAGGTAATTTAATTGATCTTTCTTCTATAATAATAGATGCTAAATCTGGAATATCCGGAGCAGGAAGATCGATAAATTTACCTACACATTTTACAGAGTCCAATGAATCCTTCAAGGCCTATGGAGTTGGTACTCACAGACATACACCAGAGATAGAACAGGAATTAAGCAGGATTGCAGGAAAAAATATTGTATTGTCTTTTACTCCTCATCTTATTCCTATGAACAGAGGCATATTGATAACAGCTTATGCATCACTTTCAGAAAAAACTAATTCTGAAAAATTATTAAAGATATACAATGATTTTTACAAAAATGAAAAATTTATTAGAATGTTTCCAGCTGAAAATCTACCGGAAACAAGGTTTGTCAGGAACTCAAACTTTGTTGATATTGGATTAAAAATAGATCCAAGAACAAACAGAGTTATTGTTGTTGGAGCAATTGATAACCTAATAAAAGGCGCAGCCGGTCAGGCTGTTCAGAATATGAATATAATGTTTGGTATTTCAGAAGACTCAGGTCTTGATATCGTACCAACCGTTATTTAAGCAATAACCATAAGGGAAAAGAATGAAACTTGAAACAAAAAAATATATTTTACCAAAGGGTTTTAAATCAATAGGATTTCATGGAAAGATTAAAGAATTAAACTCTGATATGGCCGTACTTTTTAGTGAAACTCCTTCAGTATTTGCAGGAGTTTTTACACAAAACATAGTAAAAGCAGCCTGTGTTAATAGAAATAAAGAAATATTAACTAAAGCAAAATCTGTAAATGCTATTCTTGTAAATAGTGGAAATGCCAATGCATGCACAGGAAAAAAGGGAGAGGAAGATAATGAAAAACTTGCTGATAATCTTGCTCTGCTACTAAAAATTGAAAAAGAATCTGTATTGACTGCTTCCACAGGTGTAATTGGTGTAAATCTTCCTATGGATAATATATTAAAAGCAATTCCCAATGCGGTGCCTCAGCTTACCTCTAAATCAGAGGGATTCCAAAGTGCAGGGAGAGCTATATTAACAACTGACTTAAATGAAAAATATGCCAGTGTAGTAATTAAGCTGGGTGATAAAGATGTATTAATATCGGGTATTGCAAAGGGATCGGGAATGATACATCCCAATATGGCTACTATGCTGGGATTTATACTTACAGATGCGAATATTAGTCAGAATCTGCTGCAAAAAGCATTGGCTTATGCTGCAAATAAAACTTTCAACATGATTAGTGTGGATGGAGATACCAGTACAAACGATATGGTTTTAGTAATGGCAAATGGGAAGGCAGAGAATATTGCAATTAAAGAGGATGATGATAATTTTAAACTTTTAGTAAAAGCTTTATTTAACATTAGTAAACATCTGGCAAAATCTATTGTGAGAGATGGAGAAGGTGCAACAAAGCTTATTGAAGTAGAAGTTAATGGATGTACTAATTTAATCGACGCACAAAAAATAGCAAAATCTGTTATTGGTTCAAGCCTTGTAAAAACAGCAATTTTTGGTGGTGATCCAAACTGGGGTAGAATAATTGCAGCAATAGGGTATTCAGGAGCAGAGTTTGATCCTGAGAAAGTATCTATATATTTCCAGGGAGCTCCCGGGTACGTCTGCGTTATGCAAAATGGAGAACCTCATCACTTTGATGCAGGGTCTGCAGAAGCAATACTCAAGCAAAAAGATGTTTTTATTACAATAAATATGGATTCCGGTAACTATACTTCGACAGCATGGGGATGTGATCTTAGTTACGATTATGTAAAAATAAATGCTGATTACCACACATAATATAAGGAAAATAATATGGAAAAATATATTGAAAAAGCCAGTGTCCTTATTGAAGCTCTACCTTATATCAAAGAGTTCAATGAAAAGATAGTTGTAATTAAATATGGTGGTAGTGCCATGACTGATAATTTAATAAGAGCAAAAATTATAGAAGATATCGCACTTATGAAATATGTTGGTATGAAACCTGTAATAGTTCATGGCGGTGGTCCGGCTATTAACAATATGCTTGATCGTATAGGTAAAAAAACTAAATTCATCAACGGAATGCGTGTTACGGACCAGGAAACAATGGAAACGGTAGAGATGGTTCTTTCAGGTAATGTAAATAAGAATATAGTAAACCTTCTTGCTGCTCATAATATAAAAGCAATAGGGATTTCAGGGAAAGACGGAAAACTATTTACAGCAGAAAAACTTATAATAGATGATGGGGACCTGGGACATGTAGGTATTTTAACAGAAATAGATACAAGCCTACTAAATGTTCTTCTTACTAATGGATATACACCTGTTATTGCTCCTATATCTTCCGATAAAGCAGGAAATACATATAATATAAATGCTGATATGGCAGCTTCCAGAGTGGCTTCTGCTTTAAAAGCTCAAAAGTTAATCTATATTTCTGATATTCCAGGTATTTTACGGGACATTAAAGATGAAGGCTCACTTATTCATCAAACTACACTAACAGAAATTGAAAAATTAAAAAAGAATGGAATTATAAACGATGGGATGATACCTAAAGTGGACTTCGCTGTTCAGGCGGTAACTGGGGGGGTATCCTCGGTGCATATTCTGGATGGCAGAGTTGAACATTCTATTTTACTTGAAATATTTACAAAAAAAGGAATTGGAACAATAATTCAGAAGGAACAACTATGACAAATTTAAAAGAAAAAGCCAGTAAGGTTTTGATGCATACATATAATTCATTACCGTTTTCACTTGTATCCGGAAATGGTTGTTATGTAAAAGATCATAATGGAAATGAATACCTTGATTTTATTGCCGGCATTGCAGTAAATGCTTTGGGATATAATCATCCTGAATTTAATAAAGCAGTAAAAAAACAATTGGAAAATATTATTCATTATTCAAACTTGTTTCTAAATAAAGAACAGATAGAACTGGCTGAAAAACTAACTGCGAACAGTAGATTTGATAAGGCTTTTTTTTGTAATAGTGGAACAGAATCAGTTGAAGCGGCTTTAAAACTTGCAAAAAAAATTGGGAAAACTAAAAAAAACGGTGCCTGGAAAATAATTGCTATGAACCAGTCTTTTCATGGCAGATCTACAGGGTCTCTGTCTTTAACGGGTCAAAAAAAATATCAGGAATCTTTTCTACCTCTAATGCCAGGCGTTTCTTTTGTAGAATTTAATAATTTTGATGATTTAAAACAAAAAATTGATTCAGATGTTTGTGCAGTAATTATTGAACCAATACAGGGGGAAGGTGGTATTTATCCAGCAGAAAAAGAATATTTGGAAAAAGTAAGATCTCTTTGTACAGAAAAAAATATAGTACTAATATTTGATGAAGTTCAGTCCGGTATTGGCAGAACAGGCTTTTTATTTGCCCATGAATATTTTGGTGTTTATCCGGATATAATTTGTCTTGCAAAGGGCCTTGGAGGGGGGTTACCTATTGGAGCTATTCTTTCAACAGAAGACATCAATCAGTTTAAACCAGGAGATCATGCAGCTACTTTTGGAGGGAATCCCCTTGTATGTAGTGGAGCAAATGCTGTATTAACAGAATTACTGGATAATAAACTCATTGAACATACTAAAAAAACAGGTGTCTACCTAAAAAAGAAACTTATAGCTCTACAGGAAAGAAATAACTCTATTAAAGATATAAGAGGAATAGGTCTTATGCTTGGAATAGAATTCAATCACGAGATATCCGGAATAATATCTTCCTGCAGGGAACATGGATTACTACTAGTGGGTGCAGGGGTAAAAGTAATACGTTTTGTACCACCCCTAATTGTAACAGAAAAAGAGATCGATAAAGCTCTTGATATTTTAGAAAATGTTATTAAAAAAGATAATTAATTTATTATATTAGCTTATGAGCTCTACCCTCTTCCATAAGTCCAGCATTCCAGTAATTTTGGCTTAAATACATCTGACGATGTTTTGGGTCATCTATATTACTTGCGGTTTTTTGAATATGTCTTAATGCCTTGCTAAGTAATGTAAGACGATCTACTGCTTCTGCACCAGTGTGTTCAGGAAGGGTTAAAGAATGGAGGTAATAATAAAATCCATTATTAAGATCTATATCAGAAAGACGTTCTTCTCTGGTTAATTTAGCTAATTCTAATCTTCCTTCAATTTCATTTTTAGTTTTTGACATTAAAAAGGCCCTGAAAGCCCTTATTAGCTGAAACAAAACACCATAACTACCTTCAATTACTAATCCTCTATCTTCAATAAAATCATAACCACTTTCAAAGGAAGTAATATTTGAAGAACAGAAAAACCTGTTTCTGTCCCTTTCTATGGTAAGTGCTGAATTAATTGCTTCATAGGCATTATTATATTCTTCAAGAAAAAACAACCCTTCTGAAGAAAAATAGAGGGCTTCAGGATAATTCTGATAATCCACTAATATTTTCAATCCATAACGAAATTCTTTCAAATAGATATAAGATCTTCCCAGCCATATATTAAAAAAACTTTTTTTACCTGTATACAAATAAGTATCACAGTGCCTCAATCCCTCAGAAAAAATGGTTACAGCTTTAGAATAATTACCAAGTTCAAATAAAATTCGACCTTTTAGAAAAATTAAAAATAATTCCCAATCCCTTCGACCAGTTATAATACAATGAGATAATGAATCGTTTATTAGTCTCAAACTTTCTGAAAAGTTTCCATCTATAAAATTCACAACAGCTTCATGACTATTAATTTCAATAAGAATGTATAAATCCTTCTCTCTGGCTATAGTCTCTTTGGCAATTTTAAAATAATCTTTGGATTCGTCTATTCTTTTCATTCCCATTAAAATTCTTGCTAATTGTAAATTCACAATAGTTTTTAAATTAAAATTTTCAGAATCCTGTATATCAATTAATGCCGTTTTAGCAATATCCAAACTCTTTTTATATTTATACATTGCAAACA
This sequence comes from Spirochaetia bacterium, assembly GCA_027859095.1. Taxonomy (GTDB): domain Bacteria; phylum Spirochaetota; class Spirochaetia; order B11-G9; family B11-G9; genus JAJRQE01. The sequence goes on from JAQIBN010000130.1 coordinate 10,218, forward strand.
GATATTCAGAACACACAATCCGTCTTTCAGTGTTAAGTACTAGATTTCCAAATTCAACATTATTTAGTCGTAAATTTATATCAGTCGCAAAATCGTCCTTATTATCGAAAATTGCAGCCTTAAGAAAATAAATATTTTGCCTTACTTCAATAAGTTTTTTTTCGTCTATATTTCTTCGATGTAAAAATGCTATTCTTTCAAAAAAAGGGCCAGCTATATCTGTTTTTCCAGAAATAATTAGTTGATCAATAACATTAAGGAGATATTCTGCTTCTTTAGATAAATTTCCCAATTTCTTATATAAATTTGCAATTTTTTCAAATATAGTTATTTTAAATCCCTTTGATTGATCTATTACATCCTTAATTATTATATCTATAATTAGTTCATCTTCAGAACTAAAATGATAGGAAATAATCTTATCCACATCTTTAAAGACAGGTTCTGCACTGTTATCAGGATATATAAGTCCTTTGTTTACCAGTTCAATATAATAACTTTCATTTCTATATTTATCATTTTGATCTGTAGAGAGATATGATATAATTTCTGTTTTGCCTGTCAAATTGTAAAATAAACTATATAGTATAAAAAACCGTCTGGAATTATGATCCAGCTCATTTATTACTTTCAAAGTAGAATCAGGTCCATTTAACAAATTCTTTTCTTCTTTATTATTTATTGTAAAATGATAAAAAGAAACAGGTGAGAATATGGGAAAAGAATCT
>JAQIBN010000144.1 GCA_027859095.1 Spirochaetia bacterium
CTCGTTCACTAAAAGCCTCGGTTTTAAAACCGGAAGAAAGAAAGAGTTCGGGAGCGTACAGGGATATGTTGTGTCAGAAAATGGTGAACCCGGGGAGGGTGTATTGCTGCGGCTGGGAGATTATGCGGCTGTTAGCGATTCGAAGGGTTCCTTTTATTTTCCTGCTATACCGACAGGAAGAGCGCAATTGACCATAGATCAGGAATCAATGGGAGCTTCCTTTCGTCCCAGGCAGGAGATGCCTCTTACCCTGGACATTCTGCCTGCAGAAACAAAGCAGGTAAAAATAGAATTCATCAAAAGTGCCCGAATTGAGGGAAGAGTCATTGAAAATACACTTCTGTCTTCCTTTTCCGTGGTACAGAAAAGTTTGGCCGCCAATAGTCAGAAGGAACAATCTTATGTTTCTGTCCCAGGGAAGTTTAGAAAGATCCTACTTACAAACGGATTTGTAACCCGCTGGACAATTACGGACAGCAGGGGAGCTTTTAACTTTGGCGACCTGCCTTCCGGTCGATGGGTACTTCATGTACCGGAATTGGAAGATCAGGGATCCTTCAGGCTGGATAATTTTGTTCTGAACCATGAGAAAACTAACTTAACTGACAATAGTTTACTTTTTTTTCCGGATGAACAAAAGGGGAAAGGTTTAGCCACTTTAAACATCAATGAAGGAGATTCTATTCAGATAGAATTGAGCCACCTTCCCCCGATCCCCCGGGTGAAAATGATTGAATCCGGAAGCTTAATATCGGTTGGCAGATGATTCAGCTAATCAATATAACTCTGATTGGGAATATACCTGAAAATCATTCAGCCAGTCTGTAGGCAGATCTTAAGAAAAAGTCATTAATAGACAGAGTTATATTTGTTTGAAGCAGAAATATCTAAAACGGCACCCCTCGCAGCTAGAATCTTCGTATAGCTCTGACGCGATATGTAGCTGCTTTAATATTATTGCTTTGGAGACCGTTACTAAATGTCTGTCTCCATGCATTGTCGGCACTGTCCTCAGTGTAGACCTCCAGTATCCGATAGAGGTAAAACTGCCCAGACCTGTAAGGTGCATATTGCTATACATCAAGTCAAGTTCGGCCTGTGCTGGGCACTGGTTCAGCTGCAGTTTCCTCGGGGATAAGTTCGGAGGTGGGGGCCCTGCAGATCACAAAAGGAGAACGACAGCATGACAAAAACCAGGAGTACTAATGGCAGGAGCGTTATATTATTAATTCCATGGTTTTTCACTGTAAACTCCTTCTTATTTAGAATTATGGTTACTCATATGCCTCTTCATCTATTAAAGCATCATCAGAATCAGAGGGCGTCACCGCGGAACAACCTATCCACCTCATTAGATTTGAGAGCTTCGTCGTAAAATCCAACGTTCTTGATCCAGCCATTCATATACCATGCCTCTCCATGATCTCCCGCTCCTATAATAACAGGCCTGTCGGTCGAATTGATCTCTGAAAGAGCATTGCTTCCGACAAGCTCGCCGTCGATGTAGAGTTCGAGCTCGATCCCGTTCCAGGTTGCGACAATATGGCTCCACACATCGATCCTCGAGGTAAAGGGGTAGCTGATCCGCTTTTCTCCACTGTCATTTCCATTGTTCGTTCCACGCCAGACCAGGTACCCTTCTTGAAAATTGAGTGCCCATGATCTGTCGCTCACGTAATTGCCGTCAAGATCAATATACAACCATTTTCCCACTATGTATTTGAAAGAATTGATGCTGGTTGGCCTGATCCAGAGTGATATGGAGAAGGAATCAACTTCTCTTAAGGCTTCAGCGCTTTCAATCTGCACAGAATCCGCTCCATCAAAGTAGGTTGCCGCCTCAGAGCCATCGGTTTCGAAGAGGGGGTCACTATAGGCGGTACCCGGGTAGCTCCCAAATATATCTGCTCCGATTGGAACCGATGGGTCCTCAAAGTTCCAGATAGCAACTGTTGAAGGGTGATACTTCTCGACTGCAAGGGTAACAATATAGGTTGAACTCGTTCCATTCTCTGCCAGAACGATGTATTCCACTGGCTCGCCAAAGTTGTTTGGAGTCTCGCCGCTGGTTTGGGTTTTTCCGTTTACAGTTACGTAAACTCCATTGTAGCTAAAAAATGCTATTTGGTTGTCGGTGTCAGTTCCCCAGGGAAGGGTAAGGGTTAGCGAAAAGCCCGATATGGCTGCATCGACACCATTGATCGAAAATGACAAAAGCGTGCTGTTTTCGGACAGAGTCGCAGACCATCGTGCGATAAGAATGATACTGGATTCGATTTGTATGTTCTCAAAGTTCCATGACTCTGTGTCCGATACTTCAAGATACCAGCCCTCGAAGGTGAATCCGGCGCGAGAAGGGTCAGGAGGGCGCGTTGTTAGTTCGCCGCTCAGCACTAACTGCTCTGGAATTGCTGATCCGTCTGCAGAATCAAACTGAACAAAGTAGGCTTCGGTCTCAGCTTCAGTTTCTACTTCAGTTTCTATTGAAGTTTCCTCTATGATTTCGGAGGTGGGCCCCTGCAGATCACAACTGGAGAACGATAGTATAACGAATGCCAGGAATATAAATGATTTTAGCGATATAATATTGATACTATTTTTTTTCACGGAAAGCTCCTTTTTATTACTGTGTATGGTCTTGCCAACACATTCTATATTCTTATATAGCAAGAAGCATGCCAATAAATGAGACTAAATATTACTCGTACTATATATTAAACTCCTTATAATATTTAAAAACAGGAATCTTCCTATCAAATAGATAGGTAATGTCATTTTGAGACAATTCGGGTTGCTTCCCTCTGCACGAAAATTGCGGAAGACATGGGCCTTGAATATAATCAGGTAAAGACTCTTGAATATGCAGCCCTACTTCATGACTTTGGTAAAGTTTCAATCAATCCCGAAGTCCAGTATAAGAAAAAGAATCTGCATTCTCATGATAAGGAACGGATTAACCTTACACTGGTTTATCTTTACTGTTATCAATATTTTTGCAATTCCCGGAAGCATCAGGGAAGCAGAAGTTATGGTGGTAAGGAAATTGACTTGCAGTGATTATTAATTCTGATACACATGGGCATGAAAACTTTAATAATTTGAGGGACGAATAATATGAATCTGAAAGTATTGATTGTTGATGATGAAGAAAATATACGAAACTCTCTTATACGAAGTTTAAGAAAGTGGGCAATAGAGAACCTTATTTCACTGGAAGAAGCCGGGTCAGCAAAGGAAGCTCTGGAATTTCTAAAAAGGGAGCATAAGAATACAGCTGTAATTATATCGGATAATAAAATGCCTGAGTTATCAGTTACTGATTTTCTTAAAAAGGTTGCTTCTGTATATCCTAAAATAATGCGGATTATGATCACAGGACATGCTGATATTTCTATCATGGGAGATTTAATATCGGCCGGAATTTGCGCCTTCATAGAAAAACCCTGGGATGAAGTAATATTGCATTCAGAGCTTTCAAAGGCCCTTGAGCTGTATCAACTGAGAGAGTTTTCGGAACAGCAGGAGAGAATACAAGAAAAGTTAAAAAACGCTCAGCTGGAAAAATTCAATAAAGAAAAAATCATACTTCTCCAGGAAGTGCACCATAGGGTAAAAAATAATATGGCTATTATCTCCTCTATGATATCTCTCCAATCCAATAGTATTAAGGATGAACAGCTTAAGGATTTGTTACTGAGCAGCCATAACAGAATACAGTCCATGGCAATAGTTCATGAGAATATTTACCAAAATGAAAGCCTCAGCGAGATAAATATTAAGTCCTACATATCAGAACTGATTGGATACTTAATACAAAGCTTTGATCTTTTGGAAAGCCAGATAATGCTAGATATTGATGTTCCGGATATAATCCTCGAACTGGATCTGCTTATTCCCCTTGGACTGATAATAAATGAGATTGTATCCAACTCTTTTAAACATGCTTATAGAGATAGCAGAGAGTTTGCGCTTTCAGTAATTCTAAAGCAAATTGATACTAAAAAGATGTATATGAGTATTTCGGATAACGGGCCAGGTTTCAATGCTGAGGATAATGCAGTAAAAGAAGGTTCTATCGGTCTTATTCTTATAAGATGCCTGGTTGATCAAATAGATGGAAGTTTAGAAATTATAACCGAAGGCAAAACTGTATATGAAATCTATTTTAAAAATTGAAGATAATTAGAGTTTATATCTTTTTATTTTACGGTAGAGAGTCGCTTCTCCAATGCTCAGGAGGGCGGCCGCTTTTTTTCTATTCCCCTTGCTCTCCTTTAATGCATTCTTAAGAGCGCTTAGCTCATATGATTCCATTGACTGTACATGCTCTGCTTCCGGAATAAGCGAATCCGGGCATTCTGATGTTACAAAATTAGGAAT
>JAQIBN010000160.1 GCA_027859095.1 Spirochaetia bacterium
AAGCTAAAAGGGAATATTAAGAGGGTTTCCAGTGTTTTTTAATACGGTAGTGACCATAAAAAATCCTAACATACTTCCCTGTAAAGATTTATTTCTTTTTATGGCGAAGTTGGGTTAAGATAAACCAATGAAAAAAATAATTGACACCTGGAAATTTCAAAAGTAACATTACACATCTCTAATTTTGGAGTACCTATAAAAAGGTTAACAGTTTCCCTTATCCTGATAATCAGTCTTTCTATTCTCATATCCTGTAATTCGAAAGAAAAAGCTACTTCAAGCGGATGATTATAAAATTGTAAACAGGCATTATTGAGGCTAGATATAAACTAAAAGATATTGGAATATCTCTTGATCAGGAATTATTGATAAATGCCTGGGGTGATAAATCAGGACAAAGTTATGATAATACTTCCCAAACAAAGGTAGTATGGACTAATCATGAAGAATATTTTGTTTTAGAAGGTAAATTACATGAAGATACCTTTGATATAAGAACTAACAATATTATTATTGAAAAATCTAACAAGCCTGGTTTAATCGATATAATTGTCGATGCAGGTTGGGGTGGCGAAGGTTCTATTGAAATAACAGAGCTTAGTAATATATGGTTTTCAGGTATTTTCCATTTTACTTTTTTAGAAAAATAAAATCCTAATCCTTTATTGGATTTACCCATTTTAAGGAAGGAAAACGCTTAAAATCGTTATCGGCAGTATATAATACACCATTATTTTCAATACACAGAGCCGCAAGATGAGCATCCGTTGTTAGATTTCCACCAGTTCCACTATCGAGTACAAGAGTTTTTAATATTTGAAAATGGTTTGAGCCAGGATTTATGATATATGTCACACTGTTTTCTATCCATGAATCCATAATATCCCAGGCTTCTACAGGTGAAAGAGGACTGGAAAACACCCGGGGGGATGTAGTTATTCTAAGAAATCCAAGCAAAACAACCCAGGGTAGACTTACTGTCTCATTTGAATTCAGACAGCCTTCCCACCATTCTTTAGCTTTTTTATGAAATGAAGACTGCTCATTTACAGAGTAAATGAGTAAATTCAGATCAGGAATTATCATTTCCCTATTTCCATCTTTCTAATGGAGTGTTCAGTTTCAAGTTCTGCTGCCAGATCCAATGATTTATGTAAATTGATACCTGGATGTTCTCCTAAGGGGAAGGTCTTTTGGATAAAATATTCATTAGGATCAGGAAGTGGGATCAAAGTGCTCCGTAAAATCTTATTCACAAGGCTAGTCAGATTAGTATTTAATGCTAAAGATCTTTCCTTTAAAACAGTCATCAAGTCATCATTTATATTTATTGTTGTACGCATATAGACATCATAATATCAAAAAAGGTAGTTGTCAAGGATAAATGATAGACAACTGGAAATTTCAAAAGTACATAACTTATCTCTTATCCTGGAGTACATATGAAAAAGTTAGCAACTATCCTTTTTATGATGACCATTTTTATTACCCTCAGCTCTTGTTCTAAGAAAGATAATATAATTCCAACTAAGGACATAGTTTTTTTCAGTTTACCAGTCTGGGAGACAATACAACCTCTTATGAAAAAAACTGAAAAAATGGTGAATGAAAACAATTGGGATGGTTTACTTTCAATAAAAAGTGAAATATCAACTAATTTTTCAACACTCACCGATGTTTTGAATAAAATTGAAACCACCGATCCAGACAATACGTCAATTCTTAACCTCCATACGAATTCCTGGGAAATTGTTTCAGAAGTATTTAATGGCAATCTTTCAAACATGGATAATCTAAATAAACTTCTTATTATTGATAAAAACATGACTTCTAATAATGAAATACTACAAAAATATAAAAATGATCTACCGGAAGGATATTTTGATGATCTATCTGGAAACAGTGAAGTTTCAGAATATCTTAATAACTGGGGGTCAATGCTCATAACTATAATCCAGAATAAAATTCTAACAGGAAAAGAGGTAGAAACAGAAAAAGATATCCAGGTTATAAAGCAAATCATAGAAAAAGCAGAAAAAGATAACCGCCTGGAAGAACTACAAACCTATCTTGAATCTGAAGCAAAGAAAGAGAAGGTTCCGCCATCAATTCTATTCAGCCTTTCTTTAGTATATGGAAGAAAGGGGCTTGTTAAAGAAGAATACAAAATAATAGAAGAACTGGAACTTATGCCCGGAAGTCTTGTTGTTAACTCAGATCCTGTTGGAAGTACTGTGCTATTGGATGGAGAGGAGATAGGGGTTACACCCTTTACCATATTAAAAATTGATGTTGGTGATTATGAACTGGTAGTACAAAAGAAGGATTACAAAGAAAAAATTAGTGCTATAACTATTGAACCAGGAAAACCTGAAAGTTTAATGGTAACTTTGACTCTATTAACTGGCTCCCTCCAATTAATTAATCTCACTCAAGGAACTGAAGTATCTATTGATCGAATAATAAAAACTGTTAAATACAGCAGAATAGAAAGTATAAAACCAGGCAGCCATCAGATATTGATTTCAAGGGAAGGATACCTGGATAAAAAGGAAAGATTCTATATTCAAGGGAATAAACAGACTACAATTGACGGATCTTTATCTTTTATAATTCCCTATGCGGAAATAAAAATTGATGGCAAAGAGTCTGATTGGGATATTCTTCAACCAGTAATTGTTGACAATTTAAATGATAGTAATGGTCCTGACGGAACAGATATTCATAAAGTATTTATAGCAACTGATGGAACGTACTTATATACAAAAATTAACCTTGCCGATGGAGCTCCTTCAGAAAAACCACTTTTTTATGCATTAGGAATAGAAAGTCAGGATAAATCTTTCTCCAGATTGCTGTTTACCCAATATGATAGGAGTTGGACCACAGGTGTAGATAGATGGACAACTGGACACTACCATGAACAAATTGGAAAGGGTAAAATAAGGGTCAGAAATGGTATTATTGAAGCAAGATACAAACTTAAAGATATTGGATTAACATTGGATCAGCAAATATTATTAAATGCCTGGAATGATTCATCAGGCCAAAGTTTTGATTATACTTCACAAATGAATGCTGTGTGGATTGATCTCATGAAACTAACAGGGAGCTTGAGTATTCCTGCAAATACCAAAATTAACAATGCAAAGTATACAGTCGTTCTGGATAACAATGATTTTTTTTTAGATGGTTATATAAAAATAGTATCTGAAAGATGGCAGGATAACCAAGTCATTTTTAATATGACAGATATCCAGCAAGGTAAATATTATTTATATGCATTTATAGATACGGATAATTCAGGAGGAGTTCCAGAAAGTGGTGATTATTATTCAATGTACAATGCTCCAGGATTATTAACTCCAAAGGAAGCAAATATTTCTTTCCCATCTGCAGATTTCTCTGGTATATAAATAGAGCAAGTAACAAAATTTATGAGTTAGATAATAACGGCAATTCTCTATCATCATTTATTTCACCATCTACAAATGGAACTGGTACAGGATTAACTTTTGATGGAAAGTTTTTTTGGTTTACCAATGATTCTGATCAACACCTATACAAATTATCAAATTATGGCAAGCTAATTCAGGATTTCCCAATAAAAGTAACTGGCAGAAACGATTCTACAGGATTAACCTTTGATGGTGTTTCATTATGGAACTCCGGGTTTGGAGGGAATATTTACAACTTTGATCTGAATGGAAAATATTTAGGTAAAATTAAATCTCCTGGGACAAGTGCCGAAGGGTTAGCATATGATGGTAAAAATCTTTGGAACATTGACTACAGTACACAGAAAATTTATGGCTAGCAGATGCAGTAGATGGAAAAATCTATACGATTAAAATCCTCTCTATGGAAAAAGATAAATACTAATGAAAATAC
>JAQIBN010000233.1 GCA_027859095.1 Spirochaetia bacterium
CCCTATAGGGCGTCTCTACGGTGTTTCAATTTTTATTTCGACCCTACTGTTTTTATATATTTCGTTTTCATTATATGTCACAGGTCTCGAACCTCCGAACCACTTTATAACAGGTTCTGTTCCGGGTATCCACCTTTCGTTCTTTAGAAAATAAAATACATTATATGCCCTTTCTTTGGATAGTCTCTCTCTACCTTCCTCGGTCCCTGTCATAGCACAGTATCCGGAAATTTCTACTGTTGCATCTGGCATATTTTTCAACTTTTGGGCGAGATCTTTGAGTATCAGAGCTGTATCTTTCTGGATACTTGTATTGTTTGGTGTGAAATATGTAATATAAATAGACTCCTCTATTTCTTTAACTGGGTTATCAGCAATATTTTGAACCTCTGAACTATCTTCTGTAGTTTTGATTACTACTGGTTTAGGTGTTTTAATAACTTTTTCTGTCTGATTATTTATATTCGTCTCAATGGGATTTATATTTTCTGCTTTTACAACTTCAGGTTTTTCTATAGTTGTTGGTGTGTTATTAAATATAAACCCGGAAAATAACCATTTCCCTCCGGCAAAAAACAGAATAGCAGCTATTAAACCTATAATTATAAATAGTGGCAGTAATTTATTTCTAAAATAAGATGATAATTTGATTTCTGTATCCTCTACTTTTCTACCATCAACTTTAAGTTGAAGATGAAGCATTTTATAATTATATGAGCTGATAAGTTCAAATCTGGGTATTCCCGATACTTTCGGTTGTAAGTTTCGAATACTGAATTCTTTTATGGGAATCCTGGTATCCGATTTGTTCAGAAATACCTTTATAATAACAGCTGTTTGGTTGTCTTTAAGTGTTGTTAGTTTAAGTGTATTTGTTTGCTGCTTTTCAAGGTTCAGTAATTGTATATATGACTTATTTTCTATTTCAACTTCTATAAATTTACTCATACTATAATCTTAACCTTCTGTAAGTTTCCGTCAAGTGAAAAAAAGATCAATTTTATATATTCGAAGGTTTATAAATATGATAAATTAAATAATGGATTATTATAGCATTTTAAAAACAATATTTCTTACTCCTCTATCACTGGGTGTTTTGGACTTTCCATTTACTCTTCTTGAGTTGCTTTTAAAGCTTCTCTTACCAATGTTACTGGTTTTTATTGTTTACCGAATTTTAAATGGCCTATTACGACGTATTTTGGGTAAATCCAATATTAGAGAGAGTATTCAAAAAGGGATTCTACTTTGGACCCGTAGAGTCCTGAGGATTATTTTTTTACTTGTTTTATTTGTTCTAAGCGGCAGGCTTCTAGGAGCAAGAATATTCGAATATATTGGGTTGTTTGTAAATATTCTTAACAAGCCCCTTTTTGAATCCGGAAATACCAAGATCTCGTTTCTTACACTTTTATTAATAATACCGGTTTTTATAATTGCCTCCTGGGCAGGTAAAACAAGCCGAGGACTAATTAGCAAAGACTTATTGAATCGTATGGGTCTTGATGAAGCAAGACAATTTTCTTTTTCTAGTTTACTTCGATATGGTGTAATGAGTCTGGTCTTTCTAATTGGTTTATCCATTATAGGTGTCAATCTTTCTTCTATAACAGTTATGTTCGGTGTTCTTGGAATTGGTGTAGGGTTTGGCCTTCAGGGAGTTGTAGCAAATCTGTTCGCAGGAATTATTATTATCTTAAGCCGCCCTATAAAAGAGGGTGATCGTATACTTGTAAATGATTATGAAGGAACTGTTAAACAGATAAGAATACTTTCTACGATTATAAATACAATTACCAATGAATCAATAATTGTTCCTAATGCACGACTGGTTTCTGATGTTGTATATAATTATTCATACAGTGATAGAAGTATTAGAGTAAAAAATAATGTTGGTGTTTCTTATGGGGCTAATCTTGAACTTGCTGTTATGCTTTTGCAGGAAATAGCTTCCAGCAATCCATATGCTCTTCCGAATAAGGAACATGAAGTCAGGGTTGAAGAGTTTGGATCCTCAGGGATAGAGATAATTATTCTTACATGGATAAAGGATGTGGTAGATAAATACAAATCCCGTCACTGGACAAATATGGAAATATGGCGGGTATTTAAAGCAAAAGGTATCGAGATACCTTTTGCACAAATAGACTTGCATATTAAGGATGGAGTTATTCAGTCTTCCCGGGATTAGCGCATATCAAGAGATTTTTTAAAATTACCAGTCATTACATCTTTTAGTGATGTTTTCTCAAAATATCCTCTAAAATGAAGATAAGAGTTATTCCAGAGCTGATTTACAATACATTCACTAAACCTTTCACATGATTCGGTTGAATCTTCTACACATGGAGTTAATAAAAGACCTTCACCTACAGCATCAAAAATTTCTGCTATAGTTATATTTTCAGCTGCTCTATTTAGTAAAAACCCGCCTCCAGGTCCTCTTACAGAGCTGATAATATCACCTTTTCTTAATTTAAAGAAAATTTGTTCTAAAAACTCTGCGGAAATATTTTCCAGTTCTGAAATTTTACGTATAGATACAGGTTTTTCATTTCCCTGCATTGCTAATTGAACTATGGCACGGACAGCGTACCTACCCTTTGTTGTTATTCTCATATATTTTGATCCTAAAAAACGTGTGGTTTGTATATATAATATAAGCTAATTGCTCAAGTAAGTAAACCTTAGTAAATAAATATTATATATGATTCAATGAAAGATGGATTTTCATAGCTATATCAATCTCTTTTAAAATATCTTCTTCTAATTTACCAATTAAGGATATACACCGACTCTTATCTATTGTACGTATTTGATCTGCCTTTAATTTTGAGTTTTTTTGAAGATTCCCATTTTCGATGTGAGATTACGAGGAAGTGTTATGTTTAGTCTTGCTGTATTTTATTAGTATTGTCAATTATCTTTTTTCACTAATAGGAAATCCTTTGGAATAGTAAAAAATTACTTCCCCTAAAACATATATCTGTATAATATCAAACAAATGGCTAAGAAATCACGAAAAGCGCGAAAAAGCAAAGAGAACTCATCTTTCGTTAAATCCGGTCATATCCAACTGGCAGAAATACTTAAGCAATTCAAGGCCAACTGTAAAGCTGGAGAGTGGGAGCAGTCCCTAATATCCTATCGGACATGGTGTAACAAAGCAAATAAAAAGCGGAACCCACGGATTGAGGGGGAACTTCTATTCCGTTTTTCCTCCTTCTCCTATGGGAAAAAACAGTATGAAAAAGCAACTGCGCTTTTAAAGGAAGCTGAAAAAGTATATCCTGAAAATAGAAAACACTGTCTCTACTGTATGGGGATATCTCTTGCCGGATCCGGTCAATTGGTAGAAAGTAGAGATATTTTTACTGAGCTGGATAATTCGTATCACAAAGATTTAATTACCTCACTTTTGGATAGAGATAAACCTTTCCCTAAGAATATGCATTTGGATCCGGCATTCCAGCCGGATATGATATGGAAGTTCTGGGACAATCTAAAGAATCCCGAGGCTGTCCCAACATCCTCAAATGCCCTTGGTAATCTGAAAGATGCCTACACCGTTTTTTCATCAGGGCAGGATCCTTCTTCAAAGCTAATGCTTCTGGAAAGCAAAACTGGATTTAGAAATATTGCAGAATATCTTAAGCTCCTTGTGGCTGTGTACCATGGGAGTAATATAAAAATTCGAAATCTCTTAATAAAGAATATTGAAGTATTTAATAATGGAAGGGGGGATTCTCTGCTTGAGATTTACCTTAAGTTCCTCCTTAAGATGAAAGATTATAAGGAGATTCTTGTTCTAAATAAACTTCTAAGGGATATAAAAGCAAAACCTTCTTCTGTCGAAGCTGCTCAGGATACAGCACTATTCTACATTGGACTTGAAGAAATTGATCAGGGGCATCTTGAAAAGGCTCTGGAATATTACAGGAGTATAAAAAGCGAGACTTCCGCTGTTTTGCATAACAAAGCGTTGCTTTTTCAAAAAATGGAGAAGTTTAGTAATGCAAATGAGTGCTGGACTACTCTATGCAGGGAAAATAAAAAGCCCAGACGATCGGATCCGGAAGAACTGCGTATCTCTTACGGAATTATGCTTAAATATATAGCTGAGAATTATCGACAGGAAGATCTTTCTCATGAAGCTCAGTCCTTGTACAAGGAAGTACTGTCACTTAATAAATTTGACAGGGAATCCCTCGAGGCTCTCTTCGAAATTAACACAGAAGATGGTAATCATCACTTAGCCTTCAATTATGCAAAGCAGTTGTTTGAAATGGATCGGAGTAATGACGAATATCTGTTTAATTATGCTTCTGTTCTTCTGGAATTAGACCGGATTAATGAGCTCATTCCTCTTTATGAAGAAGCCTGTAAGCGTAATCCAGACAGTAATTTTTACAAAGAGGGTCTTGAATTTTGTTATGTAAAGAGTGCCCTGGATATCAGGGGCAGCAAGATGGAAGAGTTAAAGGTTTTTGTAGAAAAAATTGAATCTCTTGATGAGACAAAATCTTACAGTCTTGTTTATCTTGAAGGATACATTCTCCACAGAGAAGGACAAGCCCGAAAGGCGATAAAAAAAATAAACCAGGCTATAGCTATGGTAGAAGAACATTTTGAAGAGTTCCATCTTGGATTCATACTGTATGAAGATGGATTTATTAAACAATCCATGGAGCTTTTTTGTGATATTGCATCTTGCGGCTGCCCAACAAGCGACAGACTTACTGAATCCATTATTGGATTGTTAGTTATTAAAGATGACAGGGAGAATGCTTTTGAAATTTGCAGGATTGCAGAAGATTCTTTATTATGGGATGATTTTACTATTGCAAGCTTACTTTATGATCTTGATAAGCCTGTATGGGCAGTAGAGTATTCTAAAAGACTCATTGATCAGGAAGAAGCCGATGAGGATGAATGTTTCTTTCATCTTTTGGTTCTAAATGATATAGGAAACGGTAAAGATACTCTGCAGTATACCAGGGAGCTTTTTGAGAAGGCAGAAGCTAATAATGATGAGGAAAGAATATACGTGTATAAACAGCTCATTAAACAGATAAAAACCAGGGGGAAATTCAAACCATCGGATGAGTAGAAGAAAAAGTCTCAAAATAGATAAAGAAATACAGGCAGAGCCAAACCCTTATGAAATTCTTGAAGTATCGGATACTGCAACCGACAGGGAAATTCGCAAAGCCTATCTGCAAAAGGTAAAAGCTGCCCCTCCGGAGAGGAATCCTGAGGAATTTAAAAAGATTCGCAAAGCATATGGAATTCTGAAAGATATTAATAATCGGAAGAAACTCGATCTTTCCCTCTTTCGTGCCGTATCTGATATTGAAGTAGATACACATGTTTCGGATGATTTTAATGAACTTTTTACTGATCGTATATTTCAGCTGCTTCTAGTCTCTTCCGATCTGTATATTAAAGATTTTAGCAGGTTTTTTACTAGTATTGATGACGAAATAGAGGCTCTGAATTGAGAACCCCCATAGTTCAATTCCCATTTATAATCTCCTATCAACAGAAGAACCGGGGAGGGGATGAGGAGAAATTATCCCTTATACTAAAAAAACTGGTTTTTCTGGAATCTACTCTTGATGAACTTCTTGAAGTAAAATCTTTGGAAAATGACGTTGAGCTTTCTTCTTCCTTATTGAAACAGGAAATGGAGAAGTTTTTCATTGGGTTGATCCCAATTCTGGATAGCCTCGATGCTGCCTGTAAATCGGCAGCCGAGTCAGAAGAACATGAGTTGAGCAGCGGGTTGGAAATGTTAAACAGGAAGCTTATCCGTCATCTTGCCTCGTGGAAGTTCATAAAGTCTACAGATATTGGGATGGATTTTGATCCTGGTTATCATGAGGCTGTCGGTACCAGCTCATCCTCACTTGCACCGGGTTTAATTTCGGATATAATTGAGATTGGATGGATCTTTGAAGGTAAGATTTTACGGTTCGCGAAAGTAATTGTTGGGAAATAAATTTTAATAGGATGTTTTAATATGGAAAAAATTTTTGGTATTGACCTTGGCACAACCAATTCGGAGATAGCTTTCCTTGATAATGGTAAACCCGTGGTTGTTGAAATAGCAGAGGGAAAAAAATACCTTCCCTCGGTGGTTGGTCTTGACCGCCAGGGTAATATTATTACCGGATTTATGGCTCGTAATCAGTATGGGGCATTTCCCGAAGATACCGTTATGTCAATAAAAAGAAAGATGGGCAGCGGTGAAAAAGTGTTTTTGGGAGGTAAACATTATACCCCCGCGGAGATCTCCTCCTATATTCTTAAATCTCTGAAGGATACTGCCGAAAGAAAGACCGGCATCAAGGTGGATAAGGTCGTTATTACAGTTCCAGCCTACTTTAACGATGTTCAGAGGTCGGATACCATTAAAGCAGGTGAGCTGGCAGGTCTGGATGTATTACGTATAATAAATGAGCCTACAGCTGCTGCTTTGGCATACGGTTACAATAAGAATTCCAGCGAAAAGTTATTGGTGTATGACCTTGGCGGCGGAACCTTCGATATCTCACTTATGGATATTGAGGAAGATGTCGTCGAAGTAATTGCTACTGATGGTGACAGTTACCTTGGAGGGGATGATTTTGACCTTCTTCTTTGTGATTATTTTCGTTCCTTCCTACCCAAAGGGGCCGCCGAAGCTAAAGATCTGAAGCTTGAAGCCAGGCTTAAGAATGCCGCAGAGACTGCAAAAATTGAACTTTCAACTGAAAGCCTCGTTAAAGTTGAGGAGGGATTCCTTACCGCCTATAGGGGGAAGCCGGTAAACCTGGCAATTGATGTAAGTAGAGTGGATTTTGAAGAACAAATTGAAGATAAGCTTGGTAAAAGTTTTAAACTTCTGGATACAGTTATTAAGGAAGGTGGTCTTGTAAAATCTGATATTGACAGGCTGATTCTGGCAGGTGGATCTAGCCATATCCCAAAAATTGTGGAAGTATTAACTGACATTTATGGATTTGATGTCCATATGGAGATAGATCCCTATTATTGTGTTGTTATGGGAGCTGCTGTTCAGGGAGGAATTATTGTAGGAGAGGAGATTGATACAATACTTGTGGATGTTAACTCACATTCTCTTGGTATCAGCTGTATGGGGATGTATCCGACAGGGGAGATGAATCCTGATCTATACAGTATTCTTATTCATAAAAACACGGCAATTCCCTCATCCATGACCAGCACCTACTATACGATGTATGAAGATCAGAGGGCCGTTAAAATCGATATTTACCAGGGAGAAGACAAATCCAGTAACAAGAATTCATTTATTGCTTCTTTTATTTTGGATAATCTCCCCGAAAACTTACCCTCCGGTTCGGAGGTAGATATTACTTTTGAGTATAATATAAACGGGCTTGTTGAAGTTTCTGCACAGGATAGAAAAAGCGGAAAGAAGGAGAAGCTTGCGATTGATATTAATCGGGTTACTAAAATTACCGGCGAGGGACAAGATAAAGTACTTGAAATGGATAAGCGCAAGGCAAATCGCTTAGTTAAAACAGCGCGCAAGAAACTGGGGACTTTGGATGATTCTGAGTTAATAAAGGCAATACAGGAGAAATCTGATAATCTGGAAGTCCTGATTCATAAAGGAGATTATGCTGGAACAGAAATACTAATGGAGGAGTTATCCGGCTTATTGGCCAGAGTTTAGATGATGGATTACAGTAAGGAATATCAAGTCGCTTTAGAACTGGCTTCTGCCTTAAGATATGAGGAAGCAGGGCAGAAACTAAAGTTAATTCTCGAAGAGCATCCAGATAATATGGATGCTCTTATCCTTCTTGGCAAGGTGGAGTATTACTTAGGTCTTTTCCCCTCTTCCAGGAGGCGCTTTGAAACAGTTTTAACCCATGATCCTGGAAATTTTGAAGCATATTATGGTCTCAGATTTTTTACTGAAAGGAAAAGGAGATTGTGGACTATTACTGCCTGGCTTACTTCAATCTTTCTCTTTTTGTCTATTGCTGTGTTCCTTAATATCTCTATCAGGGCTGGTTTTAATCGCTTTGAAGAAAGTTTTAGTGAACAAAATGGGTATTATTATGAAGCCCTAAAAGAACTTTCTGACAGAATGCTTGGTATGTCAGAAAATCTGGATCAATATGCCCACGATTTGGATAAGCTGAAAGAGAGCCTGGATTCCGGGATAGAGGCTCTTAATGAGCAGATTAGTGACCTTGATCTTAAACAGGAAGAGCAGTTTTCAAAACTTGGAGATACTCAAGCGAAGTATTATAGGACTACCTCGGAAGAAATAAAGGACCTAAAAGAGACAGCCCACAGGCTGAAGGATAGAAGTTATTAACCTCCTCCCTCGTACCATCACTGGAATTTAAATTTTGTATTAATAAACTTTCCTACCGGCGATCGGAGTTGAACCGATACACCCTTGCGGGCGGTAGATTTTGAATCTACTGCGTCTACCAATTTCGCCACGCCGGCATATATTTTGACTAATTTACTCTATTAAATTAAAAGAATCAACGGTGTCAGAGTAATTAATAATTACCTCAGGCCTTCTTCTCCTTTTTTTATCTGTGTGATACATTCCTTTTTATGTGGTTATTTCCAAAAATAAAAATAATAATTAAAAAAGAAAAAGATTCTATTATTAATGATTTATTGGATTTGCAGTTTACATCCAGCAGTCAAAATAGATTTGAACTGGAATAAAATGAGTCCCTGAAAGTAGAACTAAAAGATAATAATCTTGTACTTACAGCAAAAAAACAGGACTTGTTTGTTTGGAGTCTTAATAATAATTATCGCTATAAAGATTTTGTTCTGGATACAACTATTTCCATTAATAAAGTTAATGGCCACTCTGCAGCAGGTATTCTTTTTCGTTATGCAGATGAGTTAAATTATTATTATTTTATGATTTCTGAAAATGGATATTTCCGTTTGGATGTTGTTTTCAATGGAACTCCTCAAATCCTTATTCCCTGGACTCCTGGAAAATTCCAAGATTCAAATGAAATTAGAATTAAAATTATTGTTCATGGGGTCTCTATTACGTTGTTTCTCGATGATATTTGGATTGGTGAAATTGATGATGAATCAATAGATGCAGGATATATTGCATTTGCAGGGCAAAACTATTCAGATAAAAAGATTGCTTGCTTTGGTATGTCTAAAATTTTAATTGAATCAAGAGGGATCAATGTTGAAAAATCATATCAGGAGCTGGTAAAAATTGGACCTATACCTGTAGAAAATAGAAAAATATTAGCAGAGAGATTATTTGATTTCGGACAATATACTGCAGTTTTGATACAAATAAAAAAAGCATTAAAAAATAACCCGGAAGATTATGCCATTTCTATTCTTAAGGCAAAAACTCTAAGTTTATTATCGTTTTATGATGATGCGTTACAGGAATTAGATTTATGTCATGAATTATTCGGGTCAATAAACAAAGATATTGTTGTTGAAAAAGCAGGAATATTCTATAGGATGAATCGGTTTATTGAACTTAGAGATTTTCTAAATACAAATGCTGAAATTCTAGAAGGAGATTCTTTTCTTCTAAATTTAATGGGTAATGTTGAGGATGCGCTAGGGGGTTTTGATGAAGCTGTTGGTTTTTATAAAAAAGCAAATAATCTGGATTCTGATAATGGTGTATATCAATTAAATATTGCCCGTACTCTTGAAAAATTAGGTGAAAAGGATTTGGCTTTTTCTTCCTACCATAATGCAGCGCTTTGCTTTTTCAGAACTGAGGATTTTAATGAGCTTACACAAATTATCCTGAATATGTCAAAAGTTAAACCCGGTAATAAGGAGGGATTAATTCTTGAAGGGAAAATTCTGTTTCAGGAAGAAAGATTACCTGAAGCTTATTCTATTTTTCATAAACTTTTAGAGGATGGTCTTGAGGATAGTTCTGTGAGTTTTTTGTATGGAATTATATTGCGAGATCGAGGTCTGGATAATGAAGCTCTTGATTTATTCAGAGAATGTACTATGGAAGAACCTGAATATTATCCCTATTGGTTTAAATATGCAGAAACACTTTACCTAATGGGTCAGAATTCTGAAGATATTGTTTTAGAAGCGATTAGGCTGGATTCGGATAACCCCTGGGTTCACAATCTTTATGGCTTAGTTCTAATGTCAGAGGATAGAGTGGAAGATGCAAAGTTAAGCTTTTCAAGAGCTTATACCCTAAAGAACGATTCTATGGATATCCTTATTA
Source organism: Spirochaetia bacterium (assembly GCA_027859095.1). GTDB lineage: Bacteria > Spirochaetota > Spirochaetia > B11-G9 > B11-G9 > JAJRQE01. The sequence goes on from JAQIBN010000233.1 coordinate 10,253, forward strand.
ATTATTCCAATGCTGTTTCTGTCGTCGATGGAACCGAAGCGGCTATTTCCCTTTTTACAGATAGATCTATTGGACTTGAGACACCTCCTGTTCAGAATCAAATAGGTAATCTTTTATATGATCAGGAAGAATATGAGAAAGCTTCTGATTATTATAGAGCAGCAGTTAGGGCGGATGCTTCTAATAGAACATACAAAGAAAATCTTTCTTCTGCTTTGATAAAACAGGACTATGTTCTGGCAGCAGAAGAGATCCTCTCAGAATTAATGGAAGAATATCTCACTTCTGCAACCTTAGAGATGATTGCCCAGGTAGCTTTTAGAAAAGGTGAGTACGAGCGTGCAGAGACTTCTTTTTTGGAAGCAATTAAACTTGAGCCTGGTAATTCAAGAATCCTTCTTAATTATGGTGACTTTTTATATACCCGTTTAAATTATGAAGGTGTAAGCCAAGTTGCAGAAAAAGTTATTTCAATATCAAAGAATAAACGAATTAAAGGAACTGATATAAGTGATGCAGAAGTTCTGATTGAAAAGGTTAAAACTGCTCTAAATGAAAAATATGAATGCTCCTCTTGCGGTATTGAATGGTGGGTTCCAAAGAATATACCAGTAATAGATGTAGTTCAATTGCATGGTGAACCTCATGGAGACTCTCCTGCTGGTAAGTGTAAGGTGTGTGGAAAAGTTTATTGTGTTAATTGTGCTGTAGATCATATTAGGAACAGTCGTTTTATCTGTCCTGACTGTGATGAATATTTGAAATTATCAGAAAATTATTTGAAGTTTCTTGCTATGGAATATGTGAATAGGTAGGGACATGTCGCGACTTGTCCCTACCTGTCGTAAGCGAACTGTCTTGGCCGTTTCTTCTTGACAAAGCCATATCAATAAGTAATATAAATGGTAGATATAAAAGATTTTGTATCTCTTTAGTTTATGTGTTATATACATAAAGTGTCTCTATTTTTTTAGGAAGTAAATTGCATGACAATAAATAGGTTTTTTGTTCTTATCTTTTTTCTTATAAATTTTATGGTTTCTTCTGTTTTAGCTCAGGATATTCTAACAGCATCTCAGTTTTTTGATTCTATTTCTACTAAATATAGTTCAATTGAGGATTATGAGGCTAGAATCAGTATCAGTACCAGTGAAGTTTCTATGGAAGGTGTTTTATTTTATAAAAGCCCGAATCTTTTAAGAATTAATTTTTCAGAACCTGAAGAACAAGTTATATCTGTAAATAATGATTTACTAACTCTTCATATTTCTGATCAGAATGTAGTTATGGAGCAGAAACTCCAAAGACATTCCGATGCAGCACTTGCTGTTATGGCTAGTAAAGAGGGTTTGGAATTGCTTAAAAGAGGTTACAGTGTCGCTTTTTTAAAAGGTCCCGAACTTGTCAGTCTTGAAGAGGGATCAGAAGAATTAGTTAGAAAACTAAATCTTGTTTGGAGAAAAACAGATGAAGGGTACAGGCAGATAGAAATGTCCATATCGGAAGATGGAATGATAAGGCGAATGAAGGGGCTTACTGTAAATTACGAAACTTTCCAGTTTGATTTTACTGAAATCAGGATTAATCAAAGTATACCTCTGAGTAGATTTGAATATGAAGCACCTCCTTCAGCATATGTTATGAATAACTTTCTTTTTGAACCGGACGAATAAATATGGATACATTTGGCGAAACATTACGAAACTCCCGTGAAAAAAAGGGATACTCATTTGAACAAGTAGCAAGAGATACAAATATTGCAAAAAAGTTTCTAATTGCCCTTGAGGAAGAAGATTTTTCAATATTCCCAGGGGAACCATACTTAATAGGATTTTTAAAAAACTATTCTGATTATCTTGGGCTTGATTCTGTTAAAATAATAGCTCTTCATCGGAATATGAAATTACAGGAACAACCTGCTCCCATTGAGGAACTTCTCAGTTCCGAGAAATCAAAATTCCCTGTGGTTTTAATTATCATACTAATAATTGCTCTTGTTTCTGCAGGAGGCTATTATCTTTATAATTATATCATTAGCAAAGTAGAACAGGTTCTCCCTGTTGAGATAGTTGAAACTGATGAAGAACCAGTTAATTTATATTCTTTTGATATAAGCAAAGATGGCATTGAAGACAGGTTCCATGAAGGCAGTGAGCTTGAGATTGTTATTTTTGAAGATGTTTATACCATTCATTTAAAGTCAATTACTAGTAATGTAATTCTTTCTCTCCCAGGTGGGGAGCGTGTATATAATTTGGGTGATGAAAAAAAATCAGATATAAATGGTGATGGATTACCAGACATTTCTATTGTAGTAAATGATATTGATATAAGTAAAAAAACAGCTGTAATTGGGATTAGTGCTGTTGAGAGAGTTGTTGTATCTCCTATAACATCAGAATTGCTTGATCAGGGTGAATCTAAAGTTGCTTCAAGAAATCAAAATATTACAGTTATTCTTGATGAGAAAAATCCTGTACCTTTTGTATTGGATGTAGTTTTCCGTGGAAATACATTGCTAAGATATCAGGTTGACAGAGATGAAAGAGTTGAAAGATATTTTGATAAGGATGAGACTTTGCGTTTGGACATTAATAGGGAAGTTATGATTTGGGTTGCAAATGCAGGTTCATTAAAAGCAAAAATATCTGGTGTTGAAGTAAGTTTGGGCCGATCAGGAGAAGTTGCAACTCAACTTATAAAATGGAACAAAAACTCTGAAAGTGGTAAATATGATTTACAAATGATTCCTGTTTATTAATTATGCAGAAAGAAGATAATAAAACATTTTATATTGAAAACCTCGGATGTTCGAAGAATCAGGTAGATGCTGAAGTAATGATGGCAGTTCTTGAAAAAGAAGGATGGGAATATGCTTCTGATCCTGACAATGCCGGGTTAATTATAGTGAACACCTGTGGTTTTATTGAGGCTGCAAAGACAGAATCTATTGATACCGCAATATCTTTCAGAGATATTTATCCTGGGAAAAAAATATTAATGGCGGGGTGTTTTGCTCAACGTTATGGTTCAACTCTTCTTGATAAAATGCCTGAGATTGATGGTGTTTTTGGAAATCTAAATCTTCAGGTAGTACCTGAGGTTGCAGAATCTATAATTTTGGGTGAACGACCTGCAATACTGCCCCTTGAAGGTTCTTCCAGGCCGGAGAGGAAAAGTTTACTTTCTTTTCCTGGTTCTGCATATGTTAAAATCTCAGAAGGTTGTAATCACCGCTGTTCTTACTGTGCTATACCAATAATTAGAGGTAATCTTAGATCAAGGGCAATTGATGACATCATTTTAGAAATTAAAGGATTACTTAAGTGTGGTATTGTTGAGATAAATCTTATTGCACAAGATCTTGCAGCTTTAGGTACTGATAAAAAAAAGAAGGATTTTATTAAACTGCTGGGTGAAGTTTCAAAGCTTGAGGGTAAATTCTGGATCCGCCTATTGTATATACATCCTGATTTTTTTCCACCTGAACTTCTTGATATTATTGCCAGTGAAAAGAGAATTTTGCCATATTTTGATATACCCTTTCAGCATGCTTCAGCCTCAGTTTTAAATAATATGGGAAGAAATGGGAGTAGTTCAAGGTATCTCGATTTAGTTAAAACTATACGAACAAAAATTCCTGATTCTGTAATCAGGTCCACTTTTATGGTGGGGTTTCCTGGGGAAAAAGCTGCTCATCGAAGAGAACTTCTGGAATTTCTGACTGAAGCCTCTCTTGATTGGGTAGGTACGTTTATTTATTCCAGAGAAGAAGATACAAGAGCTTATTCAATGAGAGGAGATCTTGCTCATAAATTTATTCAACCTATAGCATCAAAATTTAAAAGGAAACTGGAATTGGAACAGACTAAAATAACTGAACACCAAATGGATAGATTTATTGGTTTGGATTTGGATATTTTAATTGAGGAAAAGGTAAAATCTGAATCTATGGCATTGGGTCGAGCCTACATACATGCGGCGGAAGTTGATGGATCTGTTGTAGTTCTCACGGATAAAGCAGTTCCCGGAGAATTCCTTGAATGTAGAATAACAGGGCGTAATGGAATTGATCTGGAGGCTGTACCACTGAATGAACTGTGATAATAAAATATATCTTCAGGGTTTAAATAAAAATCAATACAATGCAGTCTTGCAGACAGGAGCTCCTCTTTTAATATTAGCAGGAGCCGGGTCTGGTAAAACCAGGGTTATAACTACCAAAATTGCCCATTTAATTGACTGTTTGGGTGTTAGTCCTCAATCTATTTTAGCTGTTACATTTACAAATAAAGCTGCTGGTGAAATGAGAGAAAGAGTTTTAAAAATTGTTCCTGGATCTGAAGGTGTTATGATTAGAACTTTTCACTCCTTTGGTGCCTGGCTTTTACGAAGGAATGCAGCCTTACTTGATCTTCAGCCCAGATTTTCAATCTATGACGATGATGATGCCTTGAGTCTTCTTCATTCTATATTTAGTGATTATAAACGTAAAGATCTTAAACCATATGCAAGGTGGATTAGTAGAGCTAAAGATTACTGTCTTTATCCTGATGATGATTTAACATCTATATCTTTTGATCCAAGACTAACTGAAGTATACAGTGCTTATGAGGCGAAATTAAGAGAAGTTGGCAGTGTCGATTTTGGAGATCTAATTCTAAGAGCGGTTGAACTTTTAGATGGGAATGCAGATATTCGGAATCGAATACAAAATAGATTTCAGGTAATTCTTGTAGATGAATATCAGGATTCAAATATAGCTCAGTATGAGCTTTTGAAACTGTTGTACAATGGCATTAACTATATTTGTGTTGTAGGTGATGATGATCAGTCTATCTATAGCTTTAGAGGGGCAGAGGTTAAAAATATAGTTACATTTCCAACAAATTTTAAAGGTGCTGAAATTATAAAACTGGAACAAAATTACCGTTCAACTGGAAATATATTAAGTATTGCATCGAAGGTTGTAAGTTCCAATAAGGGTCGGTTGGGTAAAAATCTGTGGACTCATGCAGAAGATGGCCCAAAGGCTGTTGTGAAAATTGTTGAGAGTCAGAATAGTGAAGCTGAGTTTTGTGCCTCATTATTAAAGGATGGGAATCTTGATGGTACAGCTATACTTTATAGAACTAATGCCCAGTCCCTGAGTTTTGAATCATATTTTTTAAATCATAAAATCCCTTATAAAATTGTTGGCTCACTGAAATTCTATGATAGAGAAGAGATAAAAGATGTAACCGCTTTATTTTCCCTTTTTCTTAATCCCTACGATGAAATCGCTTTTAAAAGAATAATTAACAAACCCTCCAAGGGTATAGGAAAGGTGGCTATTGCAAAGATTATTAATACTGCAATAGTAAATAACTGCAGTCTTATTGAAGGATGTAGACAATCCCTTTCCATGCTCTCAACAAAGGCAGCTTCTGGTATAGAAGCATTTGTTGTCCTTTTTGAAAAACTTGAACAAATCTCAGAAGTTCTGGATCTTGGAGAATTTACAAATAAGGCAATTCATGATTCAGGAATTCTTGAATACCACAGAGCACAGGATGAGATAGCATTGACTCAAAAAGTTAAAAACCTTGAAGAGATGGTTAATGCTGCATCCAGGTATCCAAAGGGGAAGGATGGACTCCTTTCTTTTCTTGAGGACATGGAGCTTGATAGATCTAGACTTGCTGGTGTTGATCCTGCATCTCAAAATGGTGTAACACTAATTACAATGCACAATACAAAGGGGCTGGAATTTGACAGGGTTATTATTGTGGGAATGGAAGAAGGTTTATTTCCTTCCAGACCGGATGAAAGTGATGATGATCTTGAAGAAGAGCGTAGAATTTTTTATGTAAGTATAACCAGAGCCCGAAAGGAGCTCTATTTTACTGCCTGCCGTCAGAGACGAATATGGGGGAAATTGAATTTTCAGAGTCCTTCAAGATTTTTAAATGATATACCTAAAGAATTTCTAGTTAATTCTTCAGTATCAGGGTACAGGGAACAATTAAGAAGTGATTTTCCTCCAGGAACTGTGGTTTTTCATGATGATTATGGTACGGGACAGGTTGTTAAAGAATGGGATAATGGCAAAGAAGTCTTAATTATTGTAAGATTTGAATCGGGAAAAACAGCACAATTTATTCCAAAATATGCAGGTTTGGAAAAAATTGCATCTGAAAATGATTTTTAAAGCAGAGGGCATGGAAAATAAAAATTTAATACCAGAAATAAAAAGATCTCGTGGATACTTTATATATGATACTAAGGGGGCACGCTATCTTGATTTTTATCAGGATTCAGGCAGAGCTATTCTTGGACATCGAATGGAAGGTATTACCAGGGTTGTTAAATCAACTGTTGCAAGAGGGCTTACAGCAGCTTATCCGTCAATATATACGAATCGAATTGAAAGAGTATTAAATCTTCTTTTACCTGATGTGGCAGAATTTAGAGTTTTTCGAAATTTAGAAAGAGCTCTAGCCGCAATATCTGCAGCAGAAGGATGTAATGTATCTATTGATAGTTTTATTGATTTTCCTACGAATAAGTCCAATTTTGGAATTTGGAGACCCTTTCTTAACACTTCGATAAACTGGTTGGGTTTTAAATATTTTATTCCATTACTTCCATTCCCTGGAGATTTTGGTCCTGTGGTATTGGCTGTTAATAAATTAAATACCACTTTGGCTGCTTCAGATAATCTTTCTCCAATGATTTGTGATATGATGGTAAAGTCAATTTCTTCATTAATTAGACATATTAAAAATGACAATTGTATAGATGGTTCAGAAATTGAGTCTCCTCTTTGGGATCGTATAGGTCCTTATCTTAGGTTTAAAATGGAAGAAGATGAATACTCAGTATTATTTAAAAAAGCTCTCAAATATTCAATCCTACTGCCTCCTGAATCCAGCTCCCCAGGAATAATTCCCTGTAACTATGAACCGGGTCAGATAAAAGAATTTATGAAAATGATTGGGCTGGTCGAAAGCAAGCTTTCCTGGTCGGGACTTCGTCCCTGCTCGGCTATGCATCCTCATCTGCCCGCCAATGAGTCGTACCGGAAGAGCGAAGCGATGAGGAACGATCTCAGCAACCAAGGGAGCAATTATGGATGTTAGAGATATTGTAATGATTCTGTCACAAATTTCTTTTGGTGCTATTGCCACTTTTCTTGCCATACTTTACTGGTCTCATACCCGTGATATTGCCTGGTTGTTAATAATAATGGGGGTAATTATTCATTATGGTCAAATTATGTATTCTACCTTCATGATGTTCGGTGTTTTGAGTGATGAATTGTTTATTATTAAAGATGTGCTGGATATTGGGACATTATTAAGTATTATTCCTCTTATTTTTATAAGTTTAGCTTTTATTGTGATGCTTGTTAGGTTCAAACGGGATTGACATTATCATCCAAATATGGAAAACTGCACATCACTTTTATTAGTGGTTACATTATCAGTTTGAATTTAAATATAAAGGCAGAAAAGCAATGGAAACGATTTTTGTTAAACCAAAAGACGTTAAAAGAAAATGGTATGTTATTGATGCATCCGACAAGAAACTTGGTCGGGTTGCAGTAAAAGCAGCGAATCTTTTACGTGGTAAACATAAACCTGAATTTACACCCCACCAGGAAGTTGGGGATTATGTTATTATTATTAATGCAGATAAGATTGCTGTAAGCGGCAATAAGGAAACACGGAAAATCTATTATAGGCATTCTGGATATCCTGGAGGACTTACTGCTGAGAGGTTTATTGATATAATTAAAAGAAAACCAACTCTTCCTATGGAACGTGCAGTTAAAGGGATGCTTCCAAACGGACGTCTCGGTAGGGCACTCTTTACAAACCTTAAGGTTTACGCAGGCTCAGAACATCCTCATACAGCCCAGCAGCCTGAAGCACTTGAAATTTAGGATCAGGAGAATATAACGTGGTTAAGAATCTTGCATTATGTACAGGAAGAAGAAAAACTGCTATTGCCCGGGTTTTCCTTAGAGAGGGTAATGGTAAAATAAATGTAAATGGTAAGGATGTTAATGACTATTTTGCAAATCCAAGTTTTGTATTTGTTGTTAAACAACCTTTAGGTGTAACAGCTACAGAAGGTAAGTATGACCTTCTTATTACTGTAAAGGGCGGAGGTCCTTCAGGACAGGCAGGTGCTTGCAGACATGGTATTTCCAGAGCTCTGGTAGAATATGATGAAACAAATAAAGCAGCATTACGAACCAATGGGTTCCTGACAAGAGACTCCCGAATGGTTGAAAGAAAGAAATTTGGACAAAGAGGCGCACGAAGAAAATTCCAGTTCTCAAAACGTTAAACTTTCTATTCTTAGAATTATCAGAAGAGGAGCACAGAGTAGTAAAACAGAGGTTTTACTTTCTAATGGCTCCTCTTTTTTTATTCCCCCAAAGATTGTTTTGCAAAATAATCTTGAATCAGGTGGGGAGCTATCTGAGCTTCAGGTAGAGGAATTAAAGTTACGATCAGAATATATATTTGCAAAGAAAAAGGCATTGGATCTACTGGCTTCAAGGGAACATTCTGTATATCAATTGAAGCAAAAGCTTTTAAAAAGAGAATTTGTTCTGGAAATTGTTAATAAAGTACTTGAGGAACTTCAGAATGAAGGGGCCTTAAGTAATACTCGTTATATCGAAAACTGGGTTTATTCCAGGTTAAGAAAACATCCGGAAGGGTATAGGTCTCTTTTTGCAAACCTTTTAAGAGCAGGTATATCTTCTGAAGAAGCAAATAATTATCTTATACCTTATTTTGAAGAGCTTGATGTTTATGAGATTTTGGATAGAGCAGCTGAAAAAATGATGAAAAAAAATACTATGACAAAAGAAAAAATAATTAGAGGTTTGAAAAGCAGGGGATTTGAATATTCTGATATTATAAAATTTATAGATCGGTATTTTTCAGAATACAGCCAAATGTGATACAGCTCACTTGACATAATGGATATTTTTGTTATACTCAAAACGGAATTGAATAGAATAATATCTAAAAAATTGCAAAGAGGTAGCTGTTATGACTAAACGTGTTAAAAAAGTAAGAATATTTTCAGCATTGGAAGTTGCTAATATTTGTGGTGTTGTAAATCAGACTGCCATTAACTGGATAAAAAATAATCATCTCAAAGCTTTCACCACCCCTGGTGGTCAATATCGAATCTATTCTGAAGATCTTATTGCTTTTTTGGATAGCAGGGGAATGAGAGTTCCCGAAGAGTTGTCAGATATTATTACAAACTCAAATGATAAGAAAAAAATTATGATCATTGATGATGATAAAGATCTTAATGAAATGATGAAATTAATTTTTTTAAGAAAACTGGAAGATTTTGATATTGTACAGGCTTTTGATGGGTTTGAGGCAGGCAAGCTTCTTGTTTCTGAAAAACCAGATGTAATCATATTGGATATAGATTTACCTGGTGTGAATGGACATCTTTTATGTGCAAAAATTAAAGAAGATAAAGATCTTAATAGTCCTGTTGTTATATCTATTAGTGGATTGGATGACACTATTGAAGAGGAGAAGATTTTATCAGAAGGTGCAGATGCTTTTTTTACTAAACCTCTGGATTTTGATAAGTTGATATCTGCTATGAAAGATCTTTTAAGTTCGAGAGTCATCTAGTGGACGATGGTGGTATTAAATATATTCTTCTTGTAGAGGATGAGGATGCAGTCAGATTAACACTGCGTGATTTTCTAATAAAGAAGGGATACAATGTTCTGGTAGCCTCTGATGGTGTAAGTGCTATCAAACAACTTCTTGATCATGATGTAAGTATTATTGTTACTGATTATCGTATGCAGATTTTTGGTGGAGATTATTGGATTAAATTCCTTGATCGCTACTGTAGTGATAAGAAAATAATTATAACAAGTGGATTTTTACATCCTGAGATTTCAATACCCTTTGAAGTTATTTACAAGCCTTTTGATTATTTTGTTCTTTCTGAAAGGATTGAAGAATATCTAAAGTAAGCTGGTGCAGGAAAGGTCCGACTTTATCACATGTTAGTTCAATAGATATAACTACTGTTCCCTTTCAGGGTTTGTATGATGGGTTTAAAATAGAATATTGATGATACTAAATAGGGGCAGCCACAAGGATCGATTTATCGATCCTTGTGGACTGCCTCTACAATGTTTCCGCAAAATGCGTGTTGTTATTTCTTTAAATTATAAAATGCTTTTATCCCTGGATATGTGGCTGTTCCTTCCAGAAAATCTTCGATCCTCATAAGTTGATTGTATTTTGCAATTCTATCAGATCTACTCATAGACCCTGTTTTAATTTGTCCTGTTCCCAGTGCAACTACAAGATCTGCTATAAAATTGTCTTCGGTTTCACCTGATCGGTGTGATACAACTGCTGTATATCCAGCTTTTTTTGCCATTTCTACAGCTTCAAATGTTTCCGTTAAGGTACCAATTTGATTTACTTTAATAAGAATTGAGTTTGCAATTCCCAGTTCAATACCTTTTCCCAGACGTTTTGTGTTTGTAACAAAAAGATCATCACCAACAATCTGAATTTTTTTACCACTTTTTTCAGTGTGCAATTTCCAACCGTCCCAGTCATCTTCTGCCATACCATCTTCAAGGGATATTATAGGATATTTATCTACCCATTCATCCCAATACGTTGCCATCTCTTCTGAAGAAAGTTCTCTTCCGTCTGATTTTTTGAAAACATATTTTTTCTTTTCTGTATCGTAAAATTCGGAAGATGCAGGATCCAGTGCAATGAAAACATCTTCTCCGGCCTTGTATCCGGCCTTTTTTACAGCTTCCAGTATAACTTCACAGGCTTCTTCGTTAGATTTCAGGTTTGGTGCGAATCCACCTTCATCCCCAACAGATGTATTGTAGCCCTTGGCTTTTAAAATTCCTTTTAAATTGTGAAAAATTTCAGCTACCATCCGAACTGCTTCTCTTATACTGCTGGCTCCAACAGGCATTACCATAAATTCCTGAAAGTCTACAGAGTTATCAGCATGAGAGCCTCCGTTTATAATATTAGCCATTGGTACAGGTAATGTACAAGAGTGGTATGCACCCAGATACTTAAATAATGGAATCCCAAGATGATCAGAAGCAGCCCTTGCTACAGCCATTGAAACTCCAAGAATTGCATTGGCTCCCAGTTTACTTTTATTTTCTGTCCCATCCAGTTCAATCATTGTCCGGTCAATATCCACCTGATCCAAAGCATCAAGGCCAATGAGTTCTGCTGCTATAATGTTATTTACATTATCTACTGCAGTTAAAACACCCTTACCCATAAATCGGTTTTTATCACCGTCTCTAAGTTCAACTGCTTCGTGAACTCCAGTTGATGCTCCTGAAGGAACAGCAGCTCTTCCCATGGATCCATCTTCCAGAATAACATCAACCTCAACAGTTGGGTTTCCCCTGGAGTCCAGAATTTCCCGTGCTTCAATAAATTCAATAATACTCATAATACCTCTCCCTTGATTGCATAGGCGATCAGCCTATTAGTATTTTATTAACTATATTCTATTAGTAAAATATCGTATGGATAGAGAGAACAGTCAAGGGGTTAAGGTTAAAATAAAACTTGACCTTTTTATCAATAGTTATTTAAAATAACATTGTAGGGGTAGGCCTTGTGCCTCCCCTCCATACAAATTGGAGGTCATTCCATGGGGAAAATCTTATTTCAATTAACACCGGAAATTATTGATATGATAATATTTGGGATGGAAAACCAATCTGATAAGTATTGTGTTGATATTAAAACGGGTGATGTTTTACCAGAAACAGAGATTTTTGGAACATCTGGAACTGAGGATGTTGATTCTTCTGTGATCTCGGTACCTGACTGGCTGCCAGCCGACGGTTTTCAGGTAATGGAGAGTTTTGTTGCTATCATCCACAACCCTTCATACAAAGAGACTCTTAGGAAGGTTCTTTCTGCTGGAAAAGGTGCATTTAGAAATTTTAAAAATATTGTTAATGAACACAAAACTTTGACACAGCAGTGGCATCTGCATAAAGACAAGGTTATGAGAGCAAAAGTAATTGAATGGTACAATTTAAATACAGAAATATTGAAATACAATGATATTGAAGAGAATACCGATGAAACAGAAAATCTTATTTTGTCAGATTTTATATTTTCTGTGGATTGTTCAAAGTGGAACAATCTTATAGATGACAAATCAGAGCAATCTATTAGAGAAAGCTTAGGAGATCAGGAGAAGATTCTGGCTGATTATCTTATTGTTAAGAATAAATCCTGGCTGAATATCCCGGGTAATACTCATGTATTTGTATGTGCAGAAACAATAGATGGTGAGTTTGCAGGTAGTATTAGTGGTGGGATTATTGAAATTGGAGATACACATGGTTTTATTGCAGTTGCAAATGCTATTTGGGTAGAAAAAAAATTCAGGGGAATGGGTATTGCCAGACAATTAATCGATGATTTTTCTAAAAATGCAGTACTTCTTAAGGTTGAAAGAATAATTTTTGAACTGCCTGGAAGAGGCTCTTTACTGATTTCTGCTCTTGAAGCCAGAGGTTTATCCGTTTTTTTCACTACTATGGCAGTAAATTCTGAAAATTTGTGAGTATTTTAACATTTTAAATAAATTTAGTTGCAAGACATGCTTTTATGGTTTAAACTTTGCGGTAATATAATTTCATTAAAGGAGATATGGATGAAAAAATTTCTATTAGGGTTATTAATCGTAATGCTTGTTGGTTCTTTTTTTGCTGGATGCAGCAAGGAAGCAGAAGAAGTCGTAGAAGCACCAGGAGCTGAGTTTATTATTGTGAACGGTGCGGAACCGGAATCTCTCGATCCACATTTAATTTCAGGTGTACCGGAACATCGAATTTATGAATCGATTTTCGAAGGACTTCTGGCTTATGATGCAGAAACAGCTGAAGGTGTTCCCGGTGTTGCAGAAAGCTGGACTGTAAGTGCAGACAAATTAACATATACTTTTAAACTTAGAAAAACTTCCTGGTCAGACGGCGTAGCAATAACTGCACAGACGGTTGTTGATTCCTGGCTTCGTATGCTGAGCCCTGAACTTGCTGCTCCATATGCATGGTTCCCTTCAATGTTTATTGCAGGTGCTGCTGATTACAACGCAGGTGAAGCTGGCCCTGAATCAGTAAAAATTAAAGCTGTAGACGATTATACATTCGAAATGACCCTTGTTGGTCCTCTTCCATATGTAGAAGGTGCTCTTCCCCATTATTCATTTGCAATCGTACCTATGCATGCAATTGAAAAATATGGCGATGCATGGACAAATCATGAAAACTTTGTTGGAAACGGACCATTTATTCTTGATACCTGGAAGCCTCAGGAAGAACTGACTGCAGTACCAAACGACAAATACTGGGACAAAGATGCTGTAAGCCTTTCAAAAGTTACATATATTCCTATAGATGATAACAATACCGGATATAATATGTTTCTGAATGGTGAATGTGACTGGATGGTTACAGTTCCTCTGGATCAGATGGATTCTGCAAAACTTAGAGATGATTATCACAATGCCCTCTATCTTGGAACTTATTACTATATATTTAATATAGGAGCTGAACCTTTTACTGATGTCAGGGTAAGAAAGGCCCTTACTATGGCTATCGACCGGAAGGAACTCATAGACAAAGTTGTTAAGGGTGGACAAACTCCTGCCTACTCAATGGTACCCGGCATGACTGGTTATCCTGGAGTTACAGGTAATACAGAAGATATTGCAGCTGCCAAGGCCCTTCTTGCTGAAGCTGGATATCCTGACGGCGCAGGTTTTCCAAAATTCGAAATTCTTTATAATACTTCCGATGCCCATAAAAAAATTGCTGAATATATTCAGCAGCAGTGGCTTGAGAACCTCGGGATTGATGTTGAACTGGTCAACCAGGAATGGAAAACTTACCTTACATCAAGAAGACAGCATGAGTTCCAGGTTGCAAGAGCCGGGTGGATTGGAGACTATCAGGATCCCAATACCTTTCTTGATATGTTTATTACCGGTGGGGCAATGAATGGCGGACAGTTTGCCAATGATGTATTTGATACCAATATTGGAAAAGCTGCTACCATGGAGCCTGGTGCTGGAAGATTTAAAACTCTTACAGAAGCAGAAGAGATTTTTATAACACAGGAACAGGCAGTTATGCCAATTTATCATTATACTTCAATGAACATGATTGATGTTTCAAAGTGGGGTGGATGGCATGTAAATACTATGGATTTTCATCCTCCAAAAGATATTTATTTAAAGTAAAGAATTTATATAAAATTTATAAAGGGCCGATAATTGATCGGCCCTTTTTTTA
>JAQIBN010000234.1 GCA_027859095.1 Spirochaetia bacterium
CTTCATTAAAGGGAATTACATCATAGAAATCACCACCCGCTTCCAGCATAGGTAAATATTTAACCGCAAAATTGGCCTTTGGCAGGTTTTCCGGCTTCACAAGAATATCCTGCTGAGCCTTTGTTAATTGTTTCAAACGATTACGCTGATCTTCTATAAGATTCTTTCTGGCACGACTTAGGCGTAAATGGAGTTTTGTCCGAATAAGAACCTCTGCAGACTCAAAAGGTTTGGTAATATAATCCACTGCTCCAAGCTCAAAACCCTTTACTTTTTTTTCTATATCACTCAAAGCTGATATAAAAATAACAGGAATACTAGCTGTTAAGGAATCAGCTTTTAGCTTCGAACATGTCTCAAACCCGTCTTCTCCAGGCATCATAATATCAAGTAATATAAGGTCCGGAATATTATTAAGAGCCAATTCCATCGCAGTAATTCCATCTTGAGCCTCTAATACATTAAAACCCTCTTTTCCAAGTATTGTTCTTAATATTAGTAAATTAGTTTTAACATCATCTACAATAAGAATTTCAGGAACTTTCCTATTCATAGGCCCTAGCTTGCCAAAGTTTGAGTAGTATTACTGCCGGCAACACACATTATTTTTATGACCATTTCACATTCCCTTTAAGATTAAATAGATTATATATATTAGATAGATTAGATTATCTTCGAAAAAATTGTTAATTTCAAGTCTTTTATTAATCTTCACATACCTTTATACTTACTTATATTTTACAGGAGCTTCTTATGGATAAAATACTTAATTTTGAAACTCTGCTTCCCAGATTGGAAAACGATGAATCACTGGTTAAGGAAATACTTCTTTTATATATAGACACAACCCCAGGGCAGATAGATACCCTGAAAACCGCTTTAGAAGAAAAAGACAGCAAAACAATACAATATGAGGCTCATTCTATAAAAGGTTCAGCAGGAAATATCAGTGCCGAAAAAGTGGAGAAAGCAGCGTCTTTATTGGAAATTACAGGAAAAGAAGATAATATCAAGGGATCAGAATCACTTTTTTCCATACTTTTGGGGGAGTATGGAGAACTGGAAATTCTGATTAAACAGAAATTAAATATTATCGATATTATCTCTAGGGTGAAAGTGCAATAGAAGAAGTCAATGTAAAACTTGCAAACAGTAAATCTGAATCTCAAAGCTTTTTATGTATAATATCCATAGTACTCTCACTAAGTCCTGCAAGTTCAGCATACCTAGGCCAATTATCCACCACTTGTTTTACCTGGTCTATAATTAAAATAACATCTTTTTGTTTGAGACCTGATTTACTACCAAGACTATATATATTTTCTCTGGAAGGAGATCGCCCCTCCCCATCCACAGTCATGGAATGTTCTCCTCCAGGGCCTTGTGCATAAGTTAAGTCGTATGAGGGAGAAAGTGACCATGCTCCCTCATGATTCATAATAAATGAAAAGTTTTTTACATGATCGTCTCTATTATTGGAAAGAATATTAAAAACCATCTGCCGAAATCCCCCTAGTAAATCCTGATAGTTTTTAGTCAGATTATTGATTATTCTAAAAAGCATTTCATAATCACAGGAAGGTATTCTAAAATTGGAATGTATGAGATTCCCTAATGTATGAGTATGGAATCGCTTATTACCATCTCTATCAAACCGTTTAACACCAAAAAACTGCTCTCCATGGTCAGTGTTAAACAAACGAGTTTCCGGTATGCTTATTCCGCAATCTCTGGCCATTAACGAATAGGCATATTCAACAGGACCTGAATCAATAAAATCATTGGTACCATGGAATTTTACAATCCAATGCTCAAAGCCCTCTGGCAGGACTCCTTCTCCGGAAATTAACTTATCTCCATCTATACCAACTAATACTTTTGGTCTGGCTCCTCCCGGGCTCCCGCCTGCTTTCATAAGATCAGAAAGAACATTCTGTGTCTTGCCCTCTATGAGTTCCCTGGTTTGAAGATATAGATTAAAAAGATCAAATGTTGCGATAGTTTTGTTTTCAATTTCCATCACTGGTTTATATGTTAACGCCCCCATGGTATTTGTACCTAAAAAGGAGAGCCTATCCAAAATAGACAGCTCCTCTATTTTATATCCATGACCCCTGAGAAATCGATCCATCAATAACAAACCCCATCCATCAGGAAGTGAATCATCAAACAAGCCGAAAAGGGGACCAAAAGAAGTATCCCTGTGTTCATAGAGATCCGGGCTGAGCGGAAGTTTATAGGGTGACAACCAGATGGACTTAGTTACAAAATCAGGATCATATTGGAAGTATAGCCGGTGTTCTTTTTCTGCTAATTCTCCAACAGGAATTTCAGAACCTTCTTCCATACATAAGAAAACTTGAATCCGCTTCAAATTAAACCTCTTTTGGGAGTTTTAATCTCCTGTTTTTCCAATTCTTCAATTGAACCGGCAACAGGTGGTAGTAGGAGATTCAGGGTCTCATCCAATCGGCCCAATGCTGACATCAAATTAAGAAAGTTATCTAAAGAAATTTGTGCTGTTTGCTCAAAGCGTATAAGAGAAGCAACAGATACGCCTGATCTTTCAGAAAGAGTTGTTCTCTTCCACTTTTTTAATAAACGTATTTTTTTCAGCCGGTCTGCAAGGGTCTTTGAAATCTCTTTAGGAGTTAAAAGATTATACTCCATACAAAAGCTCCTATTGCTAATATATTATTTGTTAAGCAAGATAATTATACCTTATTAGTTATATATTATCAATAGATAATTCACAATAAAGCTGCATCAATAAGAGACAATCCTGCAACATTTTTAAAATGCTCATCCTTTGAATACAATTTAAAACCATACTGAAAAGAAACAGCTGCAATCCAGATATCATTTGTAGGAATTGGTTTACCTATTTTCCTCAGTCCATCTAAAATATCAGCATAAAAATCTGCAGTCGACTCATCAACAGGATAGACACTTACCCTTGGTGAATCAAGAAATTCCTCTAACTCTTCTCTATTTTGAGCTTCCCTGTTACCCCCTTTGAAACCAGAAAGCAACTCGCCTACACTAATTGATGAGATTCCAATTTCATTTGCTTTTTGAAGGTTAAAAATAATTTTCTTATCCCCTTTTAGTGCATAGGAATAAATATTAGTATCAATAAGAATACGGTTCATTCCCATAACTCCTTATCGATCTTTCGTTCATTGTCAATTTTGCTCTGAATTTGATTAAAAGAATTCTCACTCCAACTGCCAAATAGATTATCAAGATCATGATGTAAAACAGTATATTTTTTTTTCTTTTGTAAACCAAAGTTTTCTTTTAGCATCTCTATAATAAACTGATTAACACTCTTCCCTTTTTCTTTTGCCGCCTGCTTTAGTTTTTCTGATAAAATCGGCTCTACACCCCGAATGGTAATTACTTTCATTTTAGCTCTCCTTTATAAATGACATCATATTTTGAAGATCTTTTGCAGTCAGTTTATAACTGCAATATAACTATGTCAATTGATATTTTAAATTAACCCTCCACTATGATTTCAATCACTTATCTCCACAATTTGACCTATTTCTAAATGTTATACTGCAAAAAATAATGTATAATGAAGTTATTGAGGGAAAAATGGATAAAACAGTTATTAGAAAAATCAAACTGGAAAACTTAAAAAGTGACTTCGAGTTTTGGCAAAAACAACCTATAACTTCAAGGTTAGCAGCTCTACAGACTATTAGAGAAGAATATATAGGATGGAAATATGATAATAGACAAGGATTTCAAAGAGTTTGGTTTTATGTCAATTAGCCTTAAACCGGATGATTTTCTGACATCTGGAAATGTAGTTCAACTTGGTTATCCACCTAGCAGAATTGATCTTTTCACTAAGAAACTTCTCTGATACCCTTAAAACAGTAATAAAACTTAGAATAAACATTTAATTAGATAGGAGAGTTCCATTTTGACAGAAAAACTTAAAAGATTTCTCCAGGTACCCATGGGGACAGAGACGATCTACATTGATGATGCTTTTAGGCACAGGCAGGCCGACCAGGAATTAGGTAATTTATTCACATCCTGGGGGTATTTGCCCGTAGAGACACCTGTTTTTGTTTTTTTTGACATTTATCAGGATTTCATTCCTGAGGAGAAGGATATATACAGACTTATAGACAGAGAAGGTGATCTTCTTATGTTAAGGTCAGATATAACATTGTTTCTGGCCAAACAAATGGGCCTTTCTTTGAAAGAAAGTGACTTGCCAGTAAGAGTATGCTATTCAGGAGCAATCCTGAGGCATCAAAACAGGGAGGATATTTCCAAAAACGAGTTCTTCCAGACAGGAATAGAACTTATAGGAAAAGCTGATCTTAATGCAGACATGGAAGTTCTTATGCTTTTAAATTCAACATTTTTAAGTCTGGGAATAAAACCTACAGTACATATTGGTTCCCGAAAACTACTGGATGCTTCTATTTCAGAATTCAAAAATAGAGATCAGAAAAAAATATTAGCGATGCTAAGTTATAGAGAGTTTGAAGAACTAAAAATTAAGTTAAACGAAAAGATTGATGCTAAGAGAGTTGATATTCTTATAAATCTGTTTCAGTTTATAGGGAATTTGGATGAGTTTAACCTCTTCGTTGACACAATAAGAACAGAACTGATAGAAAAAGAAAGAGAAGCCCTTACTGAATTAGCATATATTATGGATAATCTTGGTGAACTGGGTGTCGCTGACAGATTTATTATTGATCTCTGCGAGGTTGGTAATCAGACCTATTATACGGGAATTGTATTTCAAGGATATCTTGAGGGAGTTGACTCTGCAATAGTATCAGGTGGCCGTTACGATGAACTACTTGAAAAATTCGGGTTTACAACCCCATCGGTAGGATTCTCTCTATCCCTAAGAAAGATCGAAAATCAGCTAGGGAAAAAATTCTGTCTGCCTGAATATGAAAAAATAACAGAATTAAACTTTATTGAATCCCTCAAAAAAGCAGATAAAATACGAAAAGAGGGAAGGATTGCAATCTTATGATACAAAATAATTCAACTCCACTCTCACTGGCACTGCCAAAGGGAAGATTAATGGAGGATGTTAGTAAGTTTTTTGGACAAAAGGGATTAAGTTTCTCTTTTGATAACAGAAAACTTGTAAGTTATGATGAATCCGGGAATTTAAAGATTTTTCTTGTTAAAAATTCTGATCTTCCAACCTATGTAAACCATGGTATTGCAGGACTTGGTATCTGTGGCTCTGATGTTCTATATGAATCGGGATATAAATTTTTTAATCTTATGACATTTGATTTTGGTGGAACATCCATGTGTATTGCCGGAAAAAAAGGCCATACCCCCTCAGGCGAAGAGAGAAAATTATCTGTTGCAACAAAGTTTACAAAATTTACGAGTGACTACTTTCATAAAAAAGGAATTCCTGTCGAGATTGTTAAATTAAATGGTTCTGTTGAACTGGCACCTGTTCTGGGATTAACACCTTACATTGTTGATTTAGTAGAAACAGGAAATACTCTTAAAGCTAATAATTTGGAAGTTCTTGAAAAACTTGAGGATATAAAAGTTCACTTAATAGCAAATCCAGCCTATTATAAACTACATTATAAGTCGATTAAGAAAATAGTATCTATTCTGAAGGAAAGATAATAAAAGGGGATTTTATGGCTTCACGTATAATTGAGATTACAAGAAAAACAAAAGAGACAAATATTTCACTCTCCCTTAATCTTGATGGTGGTAGCATTAACATATCAACAGGAATTCCTTTTTTTGATCATCTTCTAACAGCTCTTGCATTTCATGGAAATATTGGAATTGATCTACATGCAAAGGGAGATATAGAAGTTGACCCACATCATCTGGTTGAAGACACAGGATTGGTTCTGGGTTCAGCTCTAAGGAAAACTATAGAAAACTATGGTTCCATAGCACGTTTTGCACATACCATTATTCCAATGGACGAAGCCCTCTCAGAAATTACTATTGACGTATGTGGAAGGCCATATTTAGTATATAAAGCAGAATATCCGCAGGAATATTCAGGACAATTCCAAATGGCGCTACTAAAGGAATTTTTTGCTGCTATATCAAATTCCGCAGGTATGGCCTTACACGCAGAATGCAGATATGGAGAAAATAGCCATCATATGGCTGAATCACTCTTTAAGGCGCTTGGAAAAGCAATTAAAAATTCTTTCACTCTAACAAATTCAAAAATAATTATGTCAACTAAGGGTAAATTATAGAATTCTTCCATTATCTCTAAAATTTACTTGATATTTCATTTGAAATACAGTAAAAAAAAAGATATACTTTATTATGGATAAGGGTTCTAAATTGCCGGCTTTAAAACGTTCAGGATTTATTAAAACAGTAAAGCCTGCAAAAATTGAGATAACTTCTTCAGATAAAGTAGCATTAATAAGAAAAGGCAATGAATTTTTTAATGCAGGGAAATATGAAACTGCAAAACGTATTTTTATGACAACCGGTTATTCTGATGGTTTAATTAGGATGGGTGATTATTATATTAAAAATAAAAACCATGCAGATGCCTTAAAAATGTATTGGTTAGCACCTGCCCCTGAGCAATTTGAACAGATATCTGAAAAGACAGCAATGATAATAAGTAAATGGTTAAAAGAAGAGGAAAAAGTTAATGAGTGATTTAACAGATAATTTTGAAGAAGAAAATGAAATACCAAAGACACAGGAAGAACTGGAACAGATTAAAATATCTGAACTCTCCAAGCGGGGTTATCAACTATTAAAAGAAAAACTAATTCCTGAAGCAGAAGATTGCTTTAATGAAATTCTGGATATTGATAGTGATAATAATTATGCACTTGTAGGTCTTGGTGATGCTGCAAGGAAGAAAGGAAAATTTAAAGATGCGATCATCTTCTACCAACGTTGTCTTGAATTATACGAATTAAATAACTACGCACTGTTTGGCTTGGCTGATTGTTACAAAGCACTCAGGAAATTCAACCAGGCAATAACAATTTGGGAGCAATACCTGATTCATGACAGTAGGAATATTACTGTACTAACCAGAGTTGCAGATGCATATAGAAAAATAAAAGACTTTAAAAGTTCCAAAGAGGTTTACCTCAAGGTTCTTGAACTTGAAGCTGACAATCCTTATGCCTTAATTGGTTTGGGTCATCTGCATTACGATTTTAAAGAATTCAGAGATGCTCTCCATTACTGGGAAAGAATGGTAGAAGTGAGACCTAATTCCATAGATATAAGAGTGCTTACCTCTCTTGGGAACTGTCACAGGAAGCTAAAGTCTCATGAAAGTGGGCTAAAATATTTCAGGCAGGCTTTGGATATTGAACCTAACAATTTCTATGCTCTTTTTGGTCTTGCAGATTGTTATCGTGGTCTCAACAGAGATCAGGAATCTCTGGGTTGCTGGAAAAAAATTCTTAAGCTCGATCCATATAATAAAGTTATTCTAACCAGAGCCGGGGATTCCTACCGTGCCCTTGAAGATTTTGATAATGCAGAGGATTATTACAAGAAAGCACTTAATATCGAATTTGATTCATATGCAATACTGGGACTTGCCCTTATAAATAAAGAAAAAGGCAATTTTGTTAGTGCTATTGAGAGTTTACAGGGTCTTTTAAAGAATGATAGAAAAAATCACCGC
This sequence comes from Spirochaetia bacterium, assembly GCA_027859095.1. GTDB lineage: Bacteria > Spirochaetota > Spirochaetia > B11-G9 > B11-G9 > JAJRQE01. Next base: position 7,661 of record JAQIBN010000234.1, read on the forward strand.
CTTTATACAGAAATTGCAGAATGTTATCTTGTTTTGGGACAAAAAAAACAAGCTATCGAAACTCTGGAAGAGTTTCAAAAACTTGGTATAAGAAATATTTATGTAACAAACCTTATGTCAAGAATTAAAACGTCATAAGAAGATAAAATATGAAACCATTATTAACAGGAATGTTACCTGATGAACTAGCTGTATATCTGGCAATGAAACCTGAATTCCGGGCAAAACAGGTATTTGAGTGGATCCATAAAGGAATTACAAGTTTTCAGGAAATGACAAACCTTCCACAGGATTTAAGAGAGTCTCTTAAGGATGTTCCTGTTCTTAGTTCCGAAATCTCTAAAGAAGCTGTAAGTGAAGACGGGACATCAAAAATTACCCTGAAACTTTATGATGGAAGTTTTATCGAAAGTGTACTTCTTATTGATGATACTGATAGAAAAACGGCTTGTTTATCCAGCCAGGCCGGATGTGCAATGGGCTGCACCTTTTGCAAAACAGCAACAATGGGTCTCTTGCGAAATTTAACCGCAGGCGAAATTGTTGAACAATTCCTGCATCTGCAGGCAAAATATGGAAATATATCAAATATTGTTTTTATGGGTATGGGTGAACCCATGGCTAATCTTGATGAAGTAATAAAATCTATTGAAATACTGCATCATCCCAAGGGTCAGAATATTGGACTTAGAAAGATTACTATTTCAACAAGTGGTATAACAAGAAAAATCAGAGAACTTGCAAACACTGAATTACCTGTTAGACTTGCTGTATCTTTAATAAGTGCAGATGAAAGCGTGCGTGAAGAATTAATGCCTGTTGCAGGAAAGGAACCTTTAAAACAATTAAAAGAAAGCCTGATCTATTTTCAAAGAAAAACTAAAAAACGTATTACTATGGAATATGTCCTTATGGCAGGAATTAATGACAGAAAAGAAGATGCTATAAAACTACGTCACTTTGTAGATGATTTAAAAGTGATAGTAAATATTATTCCATGGAACCCGGTTGAGGATCTCCCCTACCAGGAACCGGATGAAAAAACTGTAAACTCTTTTATTACAATGCTGGAGGATTTAAGTATTCCAGTAACTAAAAGATACCTAAAGGGAAGATCAGTTAACGGTGCATGCGGCCAGTTAGCTGTGCTCCAGAACAGCTCTGATTCTTCTGACACCAGCAGAACTTGATTGTTCTTTCTTTATTCTAAAAGACCCCATACTACCTGTATTTGAAACATGGGGGCCACCACAAACCTCTTTTGAAAAGTTTCCAATACTGTAAACCTTAACCTGCTCATCATATTTATCATTAAAAAATGCAAGTGCTCCCTGTTCCTTAGCTTTTTCAAGGCTGATAACTTCCATTGAAATAGGTAGATTAGATTTTATTTGTTTATTAATCAAATCCTCTACTTTGCTAATTTGTTCAGGTGTCATTTTTTCAGAATGAATAAAATCAAAACGAAGTCTTTCAGGGGTAATATTACTGCCCTTCTGCTGAACATGATTACCAAGAACATCCCTTAAAGCTTTATGTAGCAGATGTGTAGCAGTATGAAGTGCTGTTGTTGTTTCTGAATTATCAGCAAGACCACCCTTAAAAACCTTATCTGCTCCCTGTTTTGATAGTTCCTGGTGTTTCTCAAATGCCTTGTCAAATCCGGCTTTATCAACCTTTAATCCGTGTTCTGATGCAAGTTCCTCTGTAATTTCAAATGGAAAACCATATGTGTCATACAGTTTAAATGCCATTCTCCCTGGAATAATTGGATTTTTACTATTTAACAGATTAGGGAGAAGTTTTTCAAATTCATGCTCCCCTTTCTGCAAGGTATGCGAAAATTTATCCTCTTCTGCAGCCAGTTCTTTAAGAATAAGATCTATGGAAGTTTCCAGTTCCGGATATATAAGCTTATACTGCTGGATCACAAGCAGACCCAGTTCAGGTAAAAAAGATTTTTCTATACCAAGCTTTCTTCCATGCCTTATAGCCCTTCTTATTAATCTTCTTAGTATATATCCCTGCCCTAAATTTGAGGGCTTAACGCCCTGAACATCACCAAGAATAAACACAGAGGTTCTGCAATGATCAGTAATAATCCTTATTGAAATATCCTTTTCTTTACTACTTCCATACTCACTTCCTGAAAATGCCTCAACCTGGCCAATCAATTCCACAAACCCTGCAGTTTCATAAACAGAAGATTTACCCTGAAGCATTGCAACGGTACGTTCTATTCCCATACCAGTATCAACACATTTTCTACTCATAGGAACATAAGACCCATCTTCCTGCTTGTTGTACTGCATAAAGACATCATTCCATATTTCAAAATACTTACCACAATGACAGCCAGGCCTGCACTCTGTGCCGCAGGCTTCTTTTCCTGTATCAATAAACATCTCAGAATCCGGACCACAGGGGCCTGTAGCGCCAGCGGGACCCCACCAGTTATCTTCTCTCGGAAGAAAATATATTCGCTCTTCCGGTATCCCAAGAGATTTCCAGGCTGATGCAGACTCATCATCTGCCGGGACCTCAGAATCTCCTTCAAAAACGGTTACAGAAAGCTTATCCGCAGAAAACCCCAACCATTGTGGAGAAGTTAGAAACTCAAAACTCATCTTAATAGCATCTTCTTTAAAATAATCCCCTAGAGACCAGTTTCCAAGCATTTCAAAAAAAGTTAGATGACTAGGATCACCAACTGCATCTATATCTCCTGTTCTGATACATTTTTGGAAGTTCACCAGACGTTTTCCAGCTGGATGATCTTCTCCCAAAAGATAAGGAACAAGAGGATGCATACCAGCAGTTGTAAAAAGTACAGTAGGATCATTTTCAGGTATGAGTGATTTACCGCTTATCTGTTTATGGGTTTTAGATACAAAAAACTCGATATATTTACTTCTTAATTCATTTGATGTCATATTCTTTAGCCTCTTTCATATTATAAAGGTTTGATGATTATATGTATCTCAATTGTCAATTGCAAGTGTCCTGGAATTCAATTCGGTTTCTGCCATTTGCTTTTGCCTTGTAAAGAGCTTTATCTGCAGATTTAATAAGTAAGGAGTATTCATCACCATGTTCAGGAACTATAGAACTAACACCAAAACTTATAGTTAATATATCACTTATAAAGGAACTTGCATGCCTTATTTTTTGGTTAGAAATTTCAGCCTGTATATCCGATGCAATTTTTAATGCACCATCCTTGTCTGTTTGCGGAAGAATAAGGGCAAATTCTTCACCCCCATATCTGGCAGCTATATCGACAGGTCTTTTACATATTTTTTTGAGAATACCAGCAACAATTTGTAAACATTCATCACCTCCCTGGTGACCATAAGTATCATTATATTGCTTAAAATAATCTATATCACACATTATTAAGGAGATAGTTGAATTATTCCTCATGTGCCTATACCATTCTTTATTTAGAATAGAATCAAAGTATCGACGATTATAGATCCCGCAAAGGCCGTCTGTAGTTGCAATCTGCTCTAATTCAATATTCTTTTTTTCAAGCTCTGTGGTTTTTTCTTTAACCTTATTTTCCAAAGCAAGATTAAAATCTTTTAAATATTCAGATGACTCCAAGATGTGTTGATTATATATTGAAAAAAGTGATGCAGTAAATCTGGCAAAAATCAGAGTGATAATAAACACTGCCAAAATCAAAATCCCGACAATCAGAATGGTTCGCAAGGTAGCGAGTTTGACTCTTTCACTTAGATTGTTCTGCCTTTCAATAACTGTTTTTTGAAGCGAAGCCATGTATATACCGGTTGCAATATTCCAGTTCCAATCTTTATAAGATTGGGCATATCCAATCTTTGTACCTTCAGTTTTTGAACCAGGATCCAGCCAGTCATAACTTACATATATACCAGAATTAGTACCGGAAGCTTTCATATATTCTTTCCCAAAATTGTACCCATTTGAATCTCTAAAACCGCCAACATTCTGCCCTGCAAGTTCAGGACTAATGGGATGCATTAGGATGGTGCCTGTTTTATCGTATACAAAGATATAATTATCGTTCCTGTATTTATAATTTTTCAACCAGAGAAGAACATCTTTTTTAATTCCCTCTTCAAAATAATTGAGATAGTCACCAGCCCCAATAAAGATATTTAGAGGTTTAAAAAGTTTTACATAGGCAAGTTTTTTCTCTTTTTTATTTTGATCATCCAAATAGAAATTGAAAGATAAAAAGCCCTCACCTTTTGCTGCCAGAATATTATATGAAGATTCTGATATTAGTTTTCCATCAAAATCTTTGTCATCAAGCTGATGATCGCCTTCCAGGGAAGGCATGTTTGGCTGAAGTATTGTAAAATCTTTACTATCCAGATCGAATCTGTGAATAAAATAGTAACCCCGGCCTTCAAAAAAACGAACATCTCTTAGGGTTTCTCTAATTATATCAATAATTTCTTCATCTGATTTGGAACTATGATTATACGCATATATTGATTCCATGATTGAATAAGCTATATCAATTCTGTTTTTTAATTCATCATTGAGCAATTTTTCTGAATTTAATCTGTTAAACTCTATATAGTTAAGAACTTCATTAACTTCTTCCTTAATTTGTGTTCTTCCTTCATTAAGAAGACTTTCTTCAAGGTTGACACTCTCAACTTCCAGTAAATTATGAAAACTGGCGATGAAAAGTAGAGAAATTGTTATTGCAGTAATTAAAATAGAGAGGATGGGTACCCACATAATAAGACCGGGGATGTGCCTTTCTTTTAATAGTCCCCTTTCTACTAAAGCCTTCTTTCCAGAAATCATACAATAGTTTACACTTAATGCTAATTGAAGTAAACAAGCAAAACAATTTTTTTAGGAATATTCAATGTTAATAAATTGGTACCCCGGGCATATGCACAAGACCCGTAAAGAAATTACAGAATCTCTTGGTCAGACAGATGTGATTATTGAATTACTCGATGCCAGGATTCCTTTCTCCAGCAGAAATCCGCTCATAAATGAGCTTGTAAAAGATAAAAAGCGTATAATAATTATAAATAAAAGTGATCTTGCTGATCCTGAAATTACAAAAAAATGGACCAACTATTTTAATAACCAACCTGGAATAACAGCTATTGCATTATCCAGCACTACAGATAAGAATCCTGGGAAAATTGTAAAAATGTGCAGAGATATGTGTGTGAATGAAGTATGGTTCACAAGACGTCCTGTGAGAGCAATGATAGCAGGTATTCCAAATGTTGGTAAATCTACATTAATAAATAAAATACTAGGAAAGAAAAAAACAGAAGTAAGCAATAAACCGGCAGTTACAAAAAGGTTCCAGCGAGTAAGTATATCTAAAGGATTTGAATTGATTGATACTCCCGGGGTATTATGGCCCAAGTTTGAAGATCAAACTGTAGGGTATAAACTTGCCATCCTTGGAAGTATTAAAGACAGTATTCTCGATATTCAGGATATTGCCAGATTTGCATATGAGTCTATGCAGGGGCATTATAGTGACCGTATTAAAACAAGATTCAAAATTGCTGAGCTCCCGGAAGAATCACAGGAAGGGATTACTTTAATTGGTAAAAAAAGAGGTTTTCTTCTTAAAGGAGGTGCTGTTGATTACGACAGAGCCTGTCGTCTGCTTATCCAGGAAATAAGAGATGGGAAACTGGGACCTGTTAGCTTTGAAGATGTTCCGGTGGTTATATGAAAAATAATCTTGAAGAAATTTTATCTTACTTAAAAGAGATGGGTTTTACAGAATATGAGGCAAAGGTTTATACTTCTCTTTTAAATCAGCACCCTGCCAGTGCATATACAGTTTCCCAGAATTCGGGTGTTCCCCACTCCAGAGTATATGATATTACACGAAGATTAATAAAAAAAGGTGTGGCTGTATCCACAGGTATAAAACCGGAACTTTTCAGTCCTCTGTCCCCGGATGATCTGGTTGATAAACTTCGCAGGGAATATAATCAGTTTACTAAAGAACTTGAGGTTAGGTTGAAATCTGTAAATTTCACCTCTGACTTTGATCCGGTATGGAATCTTCCAAATAAAGATAAATCCTTTGAAATGGCTTGTGATATTATCGGTCAGGCAAAAGATACAATTTACATAGGAATATGGTCCCAGGAGCTACCTTTGGTTACAAAAAGACTAAAAGCAGCCAGTGAGCGTGGTGTAAGAGTTCTTACCCTGATATATGGAAATGATATACTTGATTTTGGCGAAACCTACAACCATGATATAGAAAACATGGGACCAGTTGAAGAACTCGGCAGAACTCTGGATTGTGTAATTGATTCTGAAATGTGTATTACAGGAGCTCTCGGTGGTAGGTCAAAATGCCAGGTAATATGGACAAAAAACAGAGGACTCGTTCAATCAATAGAAAGCTACATTGCTCACGATTTTTATCTGGCAGAAATTCATAAACATTTTGGAAAGGAAATTGATGATGTTTTTGGTAAAAATCTGGTAAAATTACGGAATAAATTTCATTTGTAGGAGCACGGTCACGCTCTACAAAAAATCTTCAAAATCCGGATGTGTATTCCCCTTGGCAAACTCCTGAAAAAAATACACCATATTACCGTTTTTACTAACTCTAATATCAGCATGCCCATTACTTACAAGTTTTTCCAGAGCTCTTTTAGCCTGATCAATACTTAGACCACTTTCCAAAGCAACTTCTGAAGAAGTGGCAATACCCTGATTATCTTTGGCAGTTTTAAGAATAACCCGTTCCAGACTGTCTTTTTTTATCTCTGTACGCATAGATTTTTTAAAATCACTTTGTATAAAATCTGGCCGGTTATTTGTATTATGATCGTAAATCGCCTCTCTGTACGCAGTTCTTAAATTAACTTCCCGAACCTGTATTGGAAGGGTAATAAAATCATAAAAAGACCCGATCCCCCCAAGCCCACCGGTAAACATAAAAAGCAGTCCTGTCCCAAATTTACCAAGGTAGAAACGATGAAATCCCAGAGCACCCAACCCCGAAATTAGCCACAAAAAATATGCAAGTCCTGTTGAATACACCTTGTCTCCCTTAAAAAGATAATATTTTTCTTAAATATACTCATCTTTTTCTCTGAAGAGAACTATATTTCCCTGAATTTCCTTATCTTTTAAATACTCAAGAAATTCTTTCATAGCCTGATCCACATCAGATTTTCTCATAACACCTAATGCATCCTCTTCATATGTAATAAACTCTACCCGTCTTTTGGAAACATTATAAATTATCTTATTACGTAATTCACTATCCTGGCCCTTTAATAGAATTGCAATCTCAGTATCTGTGAATTCCCGAAGGATTTTTTCCATATCTGTATCCTGGACAAAATGAATGGTATTTACAGTAAATAATCTATCTTTCACCGATTCTGCCAACTCTTCATTTGAATCTGCAAGATTATCCAGGATTCGACTTTCATCAGATAGATCCATATTCTTCAATATCTCTGCAAGAACAGATTGGCCATCAACATCTTCAGAGATAACCTTCCCCTGCATTCTAATTCGTTCTATTAAAACCTCTTCCATAGACATGATAACTTCAGGAGCAACTTTTTCCATACCAGCCATTCTTGTTATAAGAGAGGTTTGAACTTCAGGGGACATACTTTCAAGGACTTTGGAAGATTTTACAGGATCCAGAAAAGATAAAATAACAGTTAAAACATGCACCGGTTCCTTTCTTAGAATCATTATTAACTGCTGGAATTCAAGATCTTCCAAAAAAGAAAAAGGTTTCTCTCCATTAAAAGGTATAACTTTTTTTAGAATGGCTTCACCTTTTTCACTACCAAATGCAGTAGTAAGCATATTTTTTGCAACTTCTAATCCGCCAGTAGAATGATTCAACCCTGGTTTAAGATAACCAAAATCCTTTAATAATTTTGCGGCTTCCTCCTTGTTTATTTGTTTTATACTTGCAATTTCTCTGGTTATTTCCTGTATTTCTCTATCAGAAAAATGTTTTAAAACAGTTGCCGCCTCCCTTTTCCCAAGTAATAGAAGAAATTTGGCTGCTTTACGATAACCACCAAGACCGCCTACTTTCAAAAATCCCCTAAGGGGGATATCATCAATTTTCTCGTTCTTCAAAGTATTTGTATTTGGAGTGGGTTTTGGGCTATTAGCCCCTATGTCGACAACTATATCATCATTATTCTTAGAACCTATTTTTTTAGGTAGTTTTTTATCGGAACCTGACTGATAGGCCTTCTGTAGTTTCTGTTTCTGATCCATGGGATCATAATAACCCAGCGTTTTTTTATGGTCAATTGTGTAGGGTTGACAGTTTTCCTTATTATTTGTATAAATGTCCACACAGTGCCGCTGTAGCTCAGTCGGTAGAGCAGAGGACTGAAAATCCTCGTGTCAACAGTTCAATTCTGTTCGGCGGCAGCTAAATAAAAACCCTCTCCTTTGGAGAGGGTTTTTTATTATATAAATGCAATCATGACCTTTGCCTGTGTAGGGGCAGTCCCCTACTAAGTTATTGTCAGTTTATTTTCGTTGAATTTATGTATTAGCATGGAAATTAGGGATTGATAGGGAATACCTTCCTGAATGGCTCGAACCTGTATTTTCTTAAAATCCCTTTCTGTCATCCGGATATTGATCCGCCTTTCCTTTTTTAACGAGGATCTGGCATAAGTTTCATACTTCTCTTTACATTCGCAAGATTACCTTCCTGAACATCCTCTCCGGTTATTCCTCCCCACATACCAAAATCAATGTAACTTTGTTTTTCAATAATTTCTTTCTTATTAAAAAGACTTGCCAGATCCCGTACAGAAGGGATACTACAACAAGGCATATCCACAACAGTTGTCAGGCCTCCCACTGCAGCCGAATGGGATCCACTTTTAAAAGTTTCGCGATGAGTAAATCCTGGGTCCATAAAATGCACATGAGAGTCAATACAACCAGGAAGCACCATTAATCCTTCAGCATCAATGATTTTGGCAGCATCAGGTTTCCACTCTGAAACGATACCTGCAATTTTACCTTTGGCAATGAGGATATCTGATTTAACCAGATTATCACCAAAAGGAACATTTGCATTTTTGATGACTAAATCAATTTTCACTAAATTCCCCCTCTTTTATTTGTTATTTACTAGTAGCAATTTCTGTGCCAACACAAAACTATCTTTTTAATTACTTATATATAAAGGAATTACAATTTGACATAAAATTAATTTATATGAAGAATTGATTCAAAATTGAATCCTTAAGTCATAAATGAATCACAATATTTAATTACCATATTAAAGAGTAAATTCTTAAAATTTATGCATATAGAAAATCGGAAGATATTAATTAAGTATGAGATATTATATTAACGAATGAGGGAAAGTGAGAAGAACAGGCAGGTGTGCCTGTTCCCTTAAATTTATATTATGAAACACTAATTCTGAAATATCTTTTTTTACCGGCTTTTAATAACAACTCATCATCCTCAAGGAAGGATAAATCTATACTTTTATCAATATCAGTAATTTTTACTTCGTTAATGGAGGCCCCTCCCTTGGTTACAAGTCTTCGGGCTTCGCCCCTGGAGCTGCAGAGAGCTGTGCGGGATTTAGTCTGTTTATCATTTTTCCCATGTTAAAATTTAAGTTGACGTGGAATATTTGATCGCTTATCATTAAATTAAATAAAAAGTAATAACAAACAGTTTAGGATAAAAAGGAGTTGACAGGTTGAAAATAGTTAAGTTATAACTTAATTTTATTGACAATATATATTATGTGGGCTAAATTAATTATAAAGGGTGATGAAATTGATATATATGTACTTCATCTTGATAATGGTAAATGTGAAGTTGAAACATTTTTTGAAAAAAAACCAAAGCTTCGAAATGGTTTTTTCCCTTATCTTGAGCATATAGCTGATGAAGGAACACACAGCCTAACTAGAGAACAGTTCGATTGCTGGAAAGAGGGTAAAGAAATGTTCTGTGAATTGAAGAAACAAAATTATCGAATCGGATGTTTTCAAGGGCAAAAGAAACTACTGCTTATAAATGTGTTTTCTAAAACAAATTTGAAAGAAAAAAGTCATTATAAGAAAGCAGTAAGACTTAAAAAGGAATTTGACAATTCCCAGATTTGGAGATAACAAAATGGCTACTTACATAGGAAAGTGGGATAATTTCAAGAAAGAAGTTGAGAACACACCAGAATTTTTATCAGAAAAAATTGCTATGAAGATATCTTTAGAAATTGATAAGCATCTGGAAAACATAGAAATGTCCAAAAAAGATTTTGCAAAATTATTAGGGGTAAGTAAACCATATGTTTCTCAATTACTTCAGGGTGAAAATAATATGACAATTTATACTGTCTGTAAAATAGCAATGGCTTTGGATTTACAGCCTGTTATACAGTTTAAAGAACAAGAATCCTGTTCCGATCCGCTTGAGGAGGATATAGAGAAAATCACAAATGCAAATATATCTTACAATGAAATAGCCAAATGGCAAAGTGATAATATTGAAGATAAGGCTGCAACAGAAATTGACCGAGTTGATTCAACTACTATACCATTTTCTAAAGCACCGTTATTA
>JAQIBN010000221.1 GCA_027859095.1 Spirochaetia bacterium
GTAATTAATTTAGCATCATTTATTAGATTTTTTAGTTTACCAATATCTTTAAAATCGCATTGAATTTTATCAGATAGAACACCTTTTTCTTTTGATAATTTTACTGTTTCTGCAGCATCATCTTCTGATTTATTAAAGTGAATTATTGTATTTATACCTTTTTCTGCAAGGGCTACTGCTGTAGCTCTTCCCAGTCTATTTGATGCACCTGTAATAAATGCAGTTTTTCCAGTTAGATTATTCATAATTTGATTATATGCGAAGTGAATACATGTGGTAAAGGCAATGCATGATTCGGAGGGATTATTAATTGGGGATAAACCGAATTAAGCGAAGTGTACGTATGAAGTAAGGGCAAAGCTTGTTACAGGGGGATTATTAATTGGGTTAGACTGTAATAAACATTTATTTAAATAAAGAAAATAAATAAAGCCTCTAAATAAAAAATCTACATATTTCGGGTTCCCGTCCGACAATTAGTATGATAGAATAAGTAATAATTTATTACAGGAGGAAAAAATGTTAAATCCTACAGATGCAGCAATGTCCATTGCACATGCTGCAATTTTCTTTTCTACAATTGGGTGTATCGTATTTGTTCTAATTAATTGGAACAAACAGGATTCAAATACTCCTGTACAAGTTGAAAAGGACTAAACTACTTTCTTTTTCTCTTATCCATATAATAAAGTAATTTTCCGGGAGAGTTATTTAATACTCTTTCTTCTTTTCTGAAAAGATCTGTTGCATCAATTAATCCACCCAGTTTCTTATGACCATAATTTCTGGAATCAAATGCCGGATCCCTCTTAGCAATATTTTGACCTATATTTCCAAGATAAGCCCATCCAGTATCATCTGTAGAATCTTCAACAGCATTTCTAAGAAGAGAGACAAGTTTAGTATCCTGTTTTAAGATAGCTGCAGATTTTCTGCTTTGTGGTTGTTCACTGGACTCATCTGCACGAAGAATTTCAGTATAGATGAATTTATCACAGGCCGCTACGAAAGGTCTTGGAGTTTTAACTTCCCCAAATCCAAAGACTATTAGGCCTTCTTCTCTGATCCGTGCTGCAAGACTTGTAAAATCACTATCACTGGAAACAATACAGAATCCATCAAATTTTTCTGTATAAAGAAGATCCATTGCATCAATTATCATTGCAGTATCTGTTGCATTTTTTCCTACCGTATATCCAAACTGTTGTATGGGTATGATTGAATATTCAAGAAGTGATTCTTTCCACCCTTTTAAATGGGGATTAGTCCAGTCTCCATAAATTCTTTTTACGCTGGCTATACCTAATTTAGCTATTTCTGCCAAAAGCCCGCTCACGATTCTTGCAGGAGTATTATCGGCATCAATAAGTACTGCCAGTTTTGTTTGATTCATTTTATCATCGTTCATTTATTTTTCCTTTTTATATTCCAGCAATAATGAACTTTTTGATTCCTTTCAAAGTCCATTGGAATAGTTTCTTTACTTAGATCTTTTATTTCATAGTTACTAACTATTACATCATCAATTTTAAACTTTCTAAAATTTGTTGAGAAAATAAGTGTTCCCTCTTTTTTAAGTATCCTGATACAACTTTTTATCAGGTTGCTGTGGTCTCTTTGAATATCGAGTGTTCTTTCTGATCCCTTTGTATTTGAAAATGTAGGAGGATCCAAAAATATAAGATCATAAGTATTTTTAGTACTGTCCAACCAGCTCAAACAGTCATCCCTAATAATCTGGTGATTATTTCCGGTAAATCCATTTAGTTCCATATTTTCTTTTGCCCACTGTGTATAGGTCTTTGAATTATCCACAGAAGTTGTTGTTTTTGCACCTCCGGAAGCTGCGTAAACTGTTGCTGTACCCGTATAGGCAAACAGGTTTAAAAAGTCAGTATTTTTTGCCATGTTACCAATCAATTCTCTGGTAATTCTATGATCAAGGAATATACCTGTATCCAGGTAATCAGAAAAATTAGTAAGAAATTTATTTCCATTTTCATAAATTTCCTGTTTATCACCTTTTAAGGATAATCTTTCATATTGATTTGAGCCTGATTGACGTTTACGGGTCTTCATAAAAATCTGTTTTTTATGAAGATCCAGTGTAAAGATAAGACCTTCAAGAATTTCCTGTAAATGTCTGCTTGTTTTTTCTGCTTCAATTTCTGAGGGTGCTGCATACTCCTGGACATTAACCCATTTACCTTCGTAATAGTCAATTGCAGCAGAATATTCAGGCATATCAGCATCATAGATACGAAAGCAGGATATCTGATTTTTATCAGACCATTTATTTAGTTTTTTTAGATTCTTTTTTAATCTATTGGAAAACATCTGAGCACCTGATGAAAGAGGTTTTTTTTCTTTCTTTTGCATTTCTTCTTTAATTTTACTGTGTTCTTGTTCTGAATAAATACTGTATGTAGCTAAAGTACACTCGATTTTTCCATTTAGAATATTGTTAACTTTATCAGGTTTTAGACCTATAGATCTTGATAACTGCTCGTTTCCTGATAATATGGCTGCTCTCCAACCTTTAAAATCTTTTGTAAGTCTCGATCCTATGGTTTGATAAAGAGGGAACAGTTGTTCTATTTCTCCCAGACGTTCACCATATGGAGGATTTGAGACTATAAGTCCTGGCTGGGCTCCATACTGATCATATCTATTAATATCTCTTTTTTCGATATGAACTAAGTGAGTGAGGCCTGCTGCTTCAATATTAAATATAGCTGACGTTACTGCAGTTTTGTTATTGTCCCATCCCACTATGGAAGGTATTTTTTCCTTGCCTTTAGTTTGTCTTTCCTCAGCTTCCTGAATAAGTTCTTCCCATAATTCAGTGTTATGCCTAAGCCATCCTGATGGGCCTTTTGATTTACTCACAAGGGCTGGTGCAATATCCCCTGCTATAAGTGCAGCTTCAATAGGAAGTGTTCCTGTTCCGCAAAACAAATCAAGAAAAGAACCTCCCTTTTCTGCAATTTTAACCCATCCGCTTCTTATTAAAAGAGCTGCTGCAAGGTTTTCTTTTAAAGTAGCAGGGCCTCCGGATTTTCTATACCCTCTTTTATGGAGACTATTTCCGGAAAGTTCTATACTGAGGGTTCCAATATCATACTTTAAGAGTAAATGAATTTTTAGATCAGGATTTTCAGAATCTACAGAGGGCCTTTCACCTGTTTTGTCTCTAAATTGATCTACAATTGCATCTTTCACACGTTGACTGGCAAAATTAGGATGGTTAACAGCAGTACTTTTAATAAGATCACAACTGATAGAAAATGAAGTTTTTAAGTCCATTTCTTTTTGCCAATCAATTTTACCTGCATTTATATAAATACTTTCCTGGTTTTCGGTATCAAATGTTGAAAGTTCAAGAAAAAGTCTTCCGGAAATTCTTGACCAGATAAGCATATTATATGCCATCTTTAGACTACCTGAAAAAGAAACTCCGGCTGGGGCTGTTTTTATATCTGTACCACCCAACTCTTGAATTTCTTTGGCAGAAAGTTCACCCATATTCTTTGGGCAGTTTGCAAAAAATCTGTATTTTAAATTATCCACTAAATAAATCCTGATAATAATAATAATAATCTCTGTAGACTATACACCAGTACTTGTTTTTATTACAGTCATAGAGGTTATCTATAAGCTTTCATTTTTAAAATATAGTTATTTGTAAAATAGTTGAAAAAAGAATTTGTTTTATATAATAAAACAGTGTATCATATATTGAACAGAAAATTGATAAGGCTGGTCGAAACTTCGTTCCTGCTCGCCAATGAGTCGTACCGGAAGAGCGTAGCGATGAGGAACGATCTCAGCAACCAAAGGAGATACCTTATGCGGGGAAAACCGATTATAGATACGGATAAATGTAAGGGCTGTGAACTTTGTAATGGAGTTTGTCCTGTAAACATTATGTCAATGTCAAAGACTTTCAATAAACAGGGTGTCCTTTATTCAGTCTGTATTGACGAAGAAAAGTGTACTGTATGCAGGGCTTGTGCAATAATTTGTCCCGATATGGTAATCAAAGTTATTAAATATGAACAAGGATAAAAATATGAGTGGTCAAATTCTTATGAAAGGTAATGAAGCCCTTGGAGAAGCGGCAATTATTGCAGGGTGTAGGTTTTATTTTGGTTATCCCATTACACCTCAGAATGAAATTCCTGCCTACATGTCCAGAAGACTTCCTGAAGAAGGAGGGACTTTTCTTCAGGCAGAAAGTGAAATTGCAGCAATAAATATGGTTTTTGGAGCTGCAGCAGCTGGTGCCAGAGTTATGACTTCAAGTAGTTCTCCGGGGATGAGTCTAAAACAGGAAGGACTTACTTACATTGCAGGAGCTGAACTGCCCTGTGTTGTCGTCAATATAATGAGAGGAGGCCCGGGGCTTGGTAATATTGCAGGTTCCCAGGGTGACTATTTTCAGTCCACCCGAGGAGGTGGCAACGGTGATTATAGAAATATAGTTCTTACCCCAGCTACTGTTCAGGAGATGGCTGATTTAACAGTACTTGCATTTGATTTGGCGGATAAATATAGAATTGCTGTATTAGTTCTTGGAGATGGATACCTTGGACAGATTTCAGAAGCTTTAACACTGCCAAAACCAACTGGAAAGGTTTTTGAAAAACCATGGGCTCTAACAGGTGCTAAGGGACGTAAACCGAATAAAATAGCTTCCCTTAGATTAGTACCGGAAACTTCTTTAGAGGAATTGAATCTTGTTTTAGATGAAAAGTATAAAGAAATAAGTGCTTCAGAATGTATGCATGAGTCTTATTTGACTGATGATGCAGATTTTTTATTGGTTGCTTATGGAACCAGTTCCAGAATATGCCGTGAAGCTGTAACTGAACTTCGGGCAGAAGGAATTAAAGTGGGTCTATTCAGGCTTATAACGGCCTGGCCATTTCCTGCAGCCGCTTTACAGAAGGCAGCGGTGAATGCTAAAAATATTTTAACGGTAGAAATGAGTCTTGGTCAGATGATCGAGGATGTGAAATTATCTGTTAAAGATCCTGAAAAAGTTGATTTTTACGGCAGGTCCGGTGGAATGCTCCCTGAAACCGATGAGATAAAGAGGAGAATTAAAGCTTATGGAAACTAAAAATTTTAAATATGTTTATGATAAACCGGAAGCTCTGGTAGATAATGTTACCCATTATTGTCCTGGTTGCGGTCATGGAATAGTTCACAAGCTTCTTGCAGAAGTTATGGATGAATTTGATGTTAGAGAAAAAGCTATTATTGTAGCTCCTGTAGGATGCTCCGTTCTAATCTATGATTATATGAATTTTGATGGATGTGAAGCCTCTCATGGCAGGGCTCCTGCTGTTGCCACTGGTCTTAAAAGGGTCCATCCTGATAATATTATAGTTTCATATCAGGGAGATGGAGATCTTCTTGCTATTGGTACAGGAGAAACTATACATGCTGCCAATAGAGGTGAGAATTTTACAACAATATTCATAAATAATGCCATATATGGTATGACAGGTGGCCAGATGGCTCCAACTACTATGGAGAACCAGATAACAGCTACAACCCCTTATGGACGGGATCCTATGGATGTTGGATTTCCCATTAGAGGATGTGAAATCCTAAATACACTCGAAGCTCCGGTTTTTATTGAAAGATGTTCAATTCATGACTTCAAAAATACCCTCAAGACAAAAAAGGCAATAAAAAAAGGGATAAAAAACCAAATAGAAGGCCGCGGATATTCTTTTATTGAGGTTCTTTCAACCTGTCCAACAAACTGGGGAATGAAACCTCAGGAGGCTGCTGACTGGGTTAAAGATACAATGGTTCCATACTATCCATTAGGAAACTTTAGAGATAACTAGGTAATATTTTTGCGCCAGGTAGTGGCATTTCAGTAGATAAGAGCTGCTACAAAATTCAAAATGCGAAATAGCGCAAAAAGTATATAACAGGAGATATATATTATGCATGAAAGAATAATTATTGCAGGATTCGGAGGGCAGGGAGTAATAATGGCAGGTAAACTGTTATGTATTGCCGCCATGAATGAAAAAAAATATGTGTCCCATATTCCCAGTTATGGTGCTGAGATGCGTGGTGGAACAGCTAATTGCTCTGTTGTAATATCTGATAAAGAAATAGGAAGTCCTACTGTTCCCAAACCAACTATTGTAGTTGTATTGAATACTCCTTCTTTAACAAAATTTGAACCCATAGTACAACCTGGTGGGCTTTTAATTTATAATAGTTCACTGATTGATAGAAAACCTGAACGAACTGATATTACTGTTATAGATCTTAAGGCAAATGATATTTCTGAAGCAGAGGGAAGTACCCGAGCAGCTAATATGGCTGCAATAGGTAAACTTATAGCTTTAAAGCCGGATATTGCAAGTCTTGATTCTGTTATTAAAGCCCTGGAAGTAGCAATTTCTGCAAGAAATAGAAAACATAATGATGTAAATATTAAGGTTCTGACGGCCGCATATAATCAATAAAGAATTTGTATATAAGCCTCTTCTAAATATACTGGGCGTTCCCCCATGTTCATGGGGTCAGGCTTTCCAGGGGTTCCGTCGGTTGTTTTGTAGGGACAGGTCGCGGCCTGTCCCTACAAAACAACCGACCGCCTTCGGCGCCCTTACAATCCTTAACGTATTAAATTCAAATGTTCTATTTCCAGCTCTTTTTGTTTATATCCAGGAGTGTCTCTTCTTAAAAAATCCTTGCGAAATTTAAACTGTAGTGATTATAATAGTGTAAAGAATTTTAAAAGAGTATATTTATACAGACGAGGCTGATCATCTGATTATCTCACTATTTGGGAAAACCGCACAGGACTGGAGATTAGAGGATTCAAGCTTAAAAGAAAATGTTCGAGACTCTGCAACAGGGGTGGGGTAAGATAGGGATTATATGGAAAAAGTTATAAATTATTACCAATACTGGGTAAAAGTATGGGATTTAGTGGACGCCCTTGAATTTAAATATATTTATTGAAAAATCAAAGGAAGGTTTTTTTGTATGAGTAGGAACGACCAGATAAAAACTGAAAAAATAAGAAGTATCATCCATACTATCCGTGGTGTTCAGGTAATACTGGATAGCCACCTTGCTGAATTATATCGAGTAGAAACAAAAACAATTAACAGAGCAGTAAAAAGGAATATAAATAGATTCCCAGATGAGTTTATGTTTCAGTTGACAGATAAAGAATGGACGAACTTGAAGTACCAATCTGGCACCTCAAGTTTTGAACATGGAGGTAGGAGAACATTTCCTTTTGTTTTTACTGAACAGGGGGTTGCAATGCTTTCTGCTGTATTGAAAAGTGAAATAGCTGTTAAGGTAAGTATTCAAATTATAAATGCTTTTATCTCCATGCGTAAATTTATTAATACAAATGCTCAGATTTTCCATCGGGTTGATATATTGGAAAAGAATCAGCTTGAGTATAAAGCTGAAACAAATGACAAATTTAATCAGATATTCGATGCTATAGAATCCAAAGCGGTTATATCCAAGCAAGGTGTTTTCTTTGACGGACAGATTTTTGATGCGTATAAATTTGTCTCTGATCTAATTCGTTCTGCACGGAAATCTATAATTCTTGTAGATAACTATGTTGATGATACTGTATTGACTCATCTTTCTAAGCGAAATAAGGATGTAAAAGTTATAATTCTTACAAAAAGGATCTCGAAACAGCTAACTTTGGATGTAAAGAAATTCAACAAACAGTATCCTTCTATTGAAATAAAAGAGTTTACTGACTCTCATGATCGATTCCTGATTATTGATAATAGTATAGTTTATCATTTTGGTGCCTCTCTCAAAGATTTGGGTAAAAAATGGTTTGCTTTTTCCAGGATGGATATTGAGGCTGCACGGATGATTAGCAGATTGGAGCAGGAGTATGGAAATGTTTGAAATCGATTTTAATTATGGCGAATATGTCTTAATTAGAAGTCAGGCTGGTTTGTATAGGATAAGGGAATTAGGTACCTGGAATTATATGTGCAAAAAAATATGAAATTCAACAATAGTGTTGCAGTACCTACAACCGGGATGGGGTAGGATAACAAAGAGTAGGATGAAATAATAAGGAGTATCTAATAATTCAATGGAACAACTTGATAATTTAAAAGCTATATTGCATTCAAAAAGAGCAAATATATTTTATATTGAAAAATGTCGCGTTATGCAAAAAGGTGGAAGGGTTGTTTATCTTACAGATGGAAGAAAAGAAAAACAATATTGGAATATTCCAATAGCAAATACTACAGTTATCTTATTAGGTATAGGTACTTCAATTACCCAGGCTGCTGTTCAGATGCTTGCTTCGGCAGGTGTCTTAATTGGATTTTCAGGTAATGGTGGAACTCCTTTACTTTCTGCCAATGAAATAGAGTGGTTATCACCTCAAAGTGAATACCGTCCAACTGAATATATTCAGGGCTGGATGAAATTTTGGTTTCAGGAAGAAAAAAGATTAAAGGTAGCAAAGCACTTTCAACAATTTCGTATTGAATATCTGCAAAAAGTATGGAGTACCGATAGAGATTTACAAAATGAAGGTTTTTATAGTGATGATATGGATATTAAGCAGGCATTGGAACGTTTTTCTGTTAAAATAGAAAAATGTTCAAGTGTAACAGATTTGCTCTTATCAGAAGCTCAGCTTACCAAGTCATTATACAAGATTGCTGCAAATCGTACTAAAAAGACAGATTTTATTCGTAATTTTGATAGTGTAGGTGATGCTAATGCTTTCCTTAATCATGGTAATTATCTTGCTTATGGATTGGCAGCTACAACATTATGGGTACTGGGTATTCCTCATGGATTCGCTGTAATGCATGGAAAGACAAGACGTGGAGCACTGGTTTTTGATGTGGCTGATCTTGTAAAGGATGCACTAATATTACCATGGGCATTCATATGTGCAAAAGATGGATCGACGGAACAGGAATTTAGACAGCAATGTCTTCAGAATTTTACTCAGCATAAAGCATTGGATTTTATGTTTGAAACTGTTAAGAAAATGAGCAAAGATGGTGAAAAATTATGATGGTCACTTTTGTTTCTGAATGTGAAAAGAATTCACTAAAGAATACGCGTAGAGTGTTGGATTCTTTTGCAAACCGTATTGGCAGAAGAACCTGGAAGACAGTGATTACCAATGAAGGGCTGAAAGCAGTTAAAAAACTTCTTAGAAAGACAGCCTCAAAAAATACGGCAGTATCCTGCCATTGGATACGTAGTCGAAGCCGAAGTGAATTAGTATGGATTGTTGGAAATCGAAGTAAATTTAATAATGAGGGAATTGTGCCGGTAAATACAACTCAGAAAGATATTATGAATACACAATGGGAAAATGACTGGTATTATTTACCTTTAATAAAATCGTTGACTGCACTGGCGGCTCTTTTTCATGACTTTGGCAAGGCTTCTGATTTTTTTCAGGCAAAACTCAAAGAAAGTAAAATTATTGGAGATCCATTACGCCATGAATGGATCTCAATCTTATTTATAGATGCAATTGTGGATGGTCAGGCAGATGAGCAGTGGTTGTCAAAATTGGCTGATGGGGAAATATTTGGCAATAATATTCAGGATCGTGTTATCAGGAAGCATGAAAAAATAAAAGAAAAAAATAAACCATTTAAAACCTTGCCAAATGGTGCAGCATTATTGGCCTGGCTTATTTTATCTCACCATCGTCTTCCTGTAAAAGATGCTTTTATTGGGAAATTGGTTAAAGGGGAAGATTTTAAATCATTATTGGATGTGGTTACTCAGGAATGGGGGTATGAAAATAAATTTGATGATTATGCAGAAAATTTGTCTCAATGTTTTGAGTATTCCAATAATTTACCCTGGGAATCATCCAAATGGTTGAAATATGCAAAAAAGCAGGCAAAAAAACTTTTAAGTAATCTTGATCTTTTGGAAAAAGCAATAGAAGACGGTAGTTGGAGGTTGATTCTGCATCATGCCCGTCTGGCTCTTATGTTGGGTGACCACTACCATTCATCCCAGGATGCAGATTCTAGTTGGCAGGATGAGCTTGATTTATATGCCAATACAGACAGAACAACTAATAAACTAAAACAAAAATTAGGAGAGCACCTTATAGGGGTAGCTAAGCAGGCTGTAAGGAATGCACATCTTCTACCAGCCTTCGAGGGAAAGCATGCAGAGTTACAAAGGGTATATGATGTAAAAGTTCTCAAACAAAAAAGTCCTTCTAAATTCCGCTGGCAGGATAAAGCAGTGGATGAGATTGACATTTGGCGTAAGGAAAATGGGGACAAACTGGAAAACTCCCATTTTGGATTTTTTGCAGTCAATATGGCCAGCACTGGCAAGGGTAAAACCTTTGCCAATGCAAAAATTATGCGCGCTTTATCTGTTGATGGAGAAAGCCTTCGATATATTTTAGCCTTGGGATTACGTACATTAACTCTGCAAACAGGTGATGAATATAGAGAGCGTATTGGCCTTGGTAATGATGAACTTGCAGTTTTAATAGGTTCCAGTGCAGTCCTTTCCCTTCATAACAAAAATAAAAAAGGGTCAGAGGAAGAGAGAGGTGTTTTTACTGGTTCTGAATCTGAGCAAAGCCTTCTGGAAAATGAATTGATTTTTGAATCGGAGATACCGGAAAATAATCTGGCAACAGTACTTACAGATACAAAGAGCCGTAAGTTTCTCTACGCACCGGTTTTAAGTTGCACAATTGACCATCTTATGGCTGCTACAGAAACAAAGCGTGGCGGGCGTTATATTCTTCCAACCCTTCGTCTAATGTCTTCTGATCTGGTTATAGATGAGATAGATGATTTTGATGGTGAAGATCTGATTGCTATTGGAAGGCTTATTCATTTGGCGGCTATGCTTGGCAGAAAGGTAATGATATCTTCGGCTACCATTCCCCCTGATCTGGCAGAGGGGTATTTCAATGTCTATCAGGCTGGCTGGGCAATCTTTTCAAAAATGCGGGGGCGCAGTCCCATGGTCGGTTGTGGTTGGATTGATGAGTTTAATTCTAAAATTTACGATATAAATTCTGCAGATAGTAAAGGTGTGGCAAATTACAAGAGTTTTCACCAGGAGTTCATAGATAAACGGTTGAAGAAATTACAACAACAGGTTCCCAAACGGAGCGCTAATATTTTCTCCTGCGAGCTAAAAGAGAGTGTAGATGAAGAAAAAATAAGTTTATATTTCTATTCTGTAATTATGGAAGCTGTCATGGAGAAGCATCTGGCTCACTACGTTGTAGATGAACTAACCGGTAAACAGGTTAGTTTTGGTGTAGTTCGGGTTGCTAATATAAAACCTTGTGTTGAATTGACAAAATACCTTCTCGATATAGAGCTGCCTGATGATGTTGCAGTCAGAACAATGGCTTATCATAGTCAACAGTTGCTAATAATGCGTAGTGAGCAGGAAAAGCATTTGGATTTGGTATTGAAACGAGAGAATGACGGACAATCATCATTTGATCAGCCTGAAATCCGGCATCATCTTAATAATATTGATGCAAAAAATATTATTTTTATCCTTGTGGCAACTCCTGTTGAGGAGGTCGGGAGGGATCACGATTTTGACTGGGCTGTTGTTGAACCGTCTTCGTACCGTTCCTTCATTCAGCTTGCTGGTAGAATTAGAAGACATCGTGATCCAAAAGCTGATAGCAGTATTCCTAATATGGCTTTACTCCAATACAATTTAAAAGGTTTATTAAAAAAACAGGATCATGTTTTCAGTCGACCAGGGTATGAATCAAAAAATAATCCTCTGGATACTCATGATTTAAAAAAGTTACTTGATGTTGAATCCATTGGAAAGAGGCTTGATGCTTCGCCTCGTATTGCAAGAAGTAATAAACTTTTTCCTCAAACAAAACTGGCTGATCTGGAACATGAAGCTATTCACAAATTGCTGACTAACTATGATCATCAAGGTCCTGAATCAATGCATGGTTGGCTGACAGGTTGCTGGTGGTTAACTGCAATTCCTCAATTGTTTGTAAAATTTCGTAGGGGTCATCCGCAACTTACAGTTTATCTGGCTCCCAAAGATGATGAATGGAAATTTATGGAAAGAGATAAATATGGAATACCAGTAATTGTAGAAGATACATATGATATTATAAGAGATACACCTTTAAACAAGCCGCAACGTCAGCGTTTATGGTTGTATCGTGATTATGAAAAACTATTACAGGAAATGGGAGGTTATAAGTTGTTAAATGCTGCATTGATCTATGGTGAAATTGGTTTGCCGACATATGGTAAAGATACAAATAGTTTGAGTTTTATATATTCAGACCAGCTTGGTTTGGTAGCAACATAAAAAGGAGGTCTTATGTTAGATCCAGCGATTAAAATTTTTTTAGAAGAGAGCAAAAAAGTATGGCTCGATAAGAAAATTACTCCAAATACCACTGATAAAGAAAAGATAGGATTTGAAGAACAAGCCACAAAAAAATTTAACTTTGATACTTGGATAGATACAATGTTAGAAGTTGCACAGAAATTTTATATTACACATCCTGCTAAATTTGTTCATTCAGGTGCAAAAACTAATCCTGTAATTGCAAACTTTGATTTCTGTGCTGATGGTTTTCTCAAAAGTGGAAATTGCACTTCAGAAATAGATTTTTCAAATTATCCAAATATCGGAGACTCAACACAATTATATAAGTTTTTGAAATTACAATTGTCTGATGCAAAATCCATTGCAGATCATTTAAGCGATGATACAAGTTATATTAGCACTCAACTAAATACACAACATAATAAATATAAATACATTAGAGAAATTTTATATCCTAAAAATCGGGGTGGTAAAAATCAGGTTACGAGTACTTTATTGAAACAGGTTTATTTTCCTGTTACAGAGCATAAATACCATTTACTTTCAATCCTAACACCTTCCAGTATAATGTTTAATCTAAAAGAACGTATTAATACCATGCGTTTTTCTGATGAAGCAAAAGATGTTCGTGAAGCTAAAAAAAGTAATAAATATCATGAAAAAGATTATTCAGAAATTTATGGATTAAGTGTTATTGGTTATGGAGGTACTAAATCTCAGAATATTAGTGTATTAAATAGTCAAAATGGTGGTAAATCATATTTACTTTCTTCCATGCCACCGGAACTTACACCACAGAAAATCCGGCCTCCAAAAACAAACTTCTTTACTAACTCTTTATGGTTTAAAAATTTTGAAGATGATTTTCAGAAATTTCATAATCTGCTAACAAAAGATGCCAATAATATCCATATTCGAAAAAAACGTGACTGGTTTATTCGAAGTATTATTTATGAGGTTGCAGATCAATTGTGGAAAATTCGTAGTCTTGAAAGAGGGTGGTCAGATTCCAATAATTTTAAAGCCTTGCCCCATTACCAAAAAATATGGCTCGATCAATCATATGCCTCAGAACGTCTGGAAAGTCCTGAATGGTTTAGCAATATAAAAAAAGAGTTATCCCGCTGGTTTATTGCTACATATAAAAAACTCATGAACGATAAAGCGTTGGCTCTTGGTGATGAACATATGAGTTATATAAAGACTATGATAATTGAATGTGAGGTTGCCCTTTTATGAAAAATGTATTATTGATCCCACGAATAAAAATACATAACGCCAATGCCTTATCCAGCCCTTATTCTATTGGTTTCCCGGCAATGACGGCATGGCTTGGTGCAGTTCATGCCCTTGAACGTAAATTAAAGGCAAAAGAATTTAGTGGTCTGGAGTTTAAGAGTATGGGGGTTGTCTGTCATAAGATAGATTTGCGGACTTACAAGGGGAATGGTGATTATGTGTATTCAATAATCGGTACAGGTAACCCTTTAGATAAAAGTGGTAAGAGACCATCTTTTATAGAAGAAGCTCGCTGCCATCTTGATGTCTCCTTGATTATTGAATTTATATATCGAGGTCTTGACGAAGAAGAATTAGTTCAGGCTGTTGATTATTTGCTACAGGGACATATGAAAATAGCAGGTGGTGATATTATTTCTTTTTCTCCTCCTGAATTACATGATGATTATGACGAAAGTAGACAGAGAAAATTACTGCGTAAGCTAATGCCAGGTTACTGTCTTATTGAACGAAGAGACCTTATGTTAAAGGCTATGGCAGATGGCCAGGATGGTATTGATGCCATGTTGGATTTTTTGAAGGTAACGCACCATTGTGAAATTGATGATAATGAGAAAGTACAGTGGACAAGTAACCGAAAGGAAAAGGGCTGGATTATTCCTATTGCAACAGGATTTCAAGGTATAACTGAACTTGGAACTGCTGAAAATCAGAGGGATTCTGATACACCTCACCGCTTTGCAGAAAGTATAGTTACACTTGGGGAATTTGTAATGCCTCACCGTATTTCAGATCTTGATAATATTTTATGGTATTACCATGCTGATTTAGAAAACAATCTTTATCTATGTCAACAAAATAAACATGTAAATAAAAAACAAGGAGAATTATAATGGCAAAAGAAAAAAACACAGCATCGGTTCTGGCATTTGAAAAAAAACTGGTTCCATCAGATGGTTTCATGTATGGTACAATCTGGGAAAATAGAAATGATAAAAATTCTGCCACACCTCTAAAATTGAAGGAAAAATCAGTACGAGGAACAATTTCAAATAGATTGAAAGCAGCAATTAAAAATGACCCCCTTAAGCTCAATGCAGAAGTAGAGAAGCCAAATTTGCAAAGAGTTGATAGCTGCGGACTTGCAATGAATCAGGACACTCTTAAACTTTCATTCACCCTGAAGGTTCTGAGTGGAGTGGAATACCCTTCGGCATGTAATAATCAGTTGTTTAATGATAGCTACACCAAGGCTGCCAGGGAATATATTGAGAATGAAAAGTTTACTGAATTGGCCATTCGTTATGCCGCCAATATAGCCAATGGCCGTTTCCTGTGGCGAAATAGGGTTGGAGCAGAAAATATTGAAGTTCAGGTAAAAGTTCTCAACTCAGAAACAGGAAAGGAGTGGGTTTTTGATGCAACAGAGGTAAGTATTCGTAATTTTGATTCAAGTACAGCTGATATTGAAGAATTGGGTCAGAAAATTTCCCAGGCTTTATCCGGGGAACCAGATTTTTTGTTATTGGATATAACAGCTTTTGCACAGGTGGGTAAAGCCCAGGATGTTTATCCCAGTGAAGAATTAGTTTTGGATAAAAATAACAGTAAAAGTAAAAAGAGTAAAATTCTTTATCATGTTGATGATGTTGCTGCCATGCATTCGCAGAAGATTGGAAATGCTTTACGTACAATAGATACCTGGTATCCGGAATTTGAAGAAGTTACAACAGGTCCAATTGCCATTGAGCCTTATGGAGCGGTAACTAATCTTGGGAAAGCCTATCGTAACCCCAAAGATAAAGCTGACTTTTTTACATTATTTGATCAATTTGCCCGTGGAGAGGCACTAACAGATAAAGATTCAGAACATTATGTGATGGCTGTCCTGGTAAGAGGTGGTGTTTTTGGTGAAAGTGATAAATAAAGAGGATTACAATGAAATTTTATATTGAAATTACCTTGTTGCCATCTATTGATATTCCACTCC
>JAQIBN010000274.1 GCA_027859095.1 Spirochaetia bacterium
TCAAGAGTACTCCTACTTGATTTAATACCCTTGGAAAGAGTTACCTTTCTTTCGAGTAATTCTACGCAAATAGAGCGATCGAATCTCTCAAAATTAAAATGGTTAAAAAACCAGTTCCATGTATAAGCATAATCTACAGAATGAACAAGATTAACATGTAATATCCACCAGGTACTTTCTTCTGCAAAATATGGATCATTTTCCCAGATTATTCTTCCTAATTTGGTTGGAAGGAGATTTTTTTGAGACTTGCCATTTTCATTAAGCTCATGTTCAGCTAAACCAGTAGCAACAAGCCAATGCCTAATAGACATAGCCATATTTTTACCAACACCCAGATAATCTGCAGATATCTCATGAGTAAGATGTTTTTCATCTCTGTCTTCATCTTCAATAAGCAGCTTTAGCCCTTTATGTAACCATCCTTCTCTTATAAAGAATGTTTGATGGCCTCCAAACCTCATTGTAACTCCTAAATCGTTAAGTGAATATCTTATGCCTTATCACTGGATTCTAACCCTATGTTTAATTTACCAATTCAATAGTACGATGTTCCCAAAGGAAAAGGGAACGCAGCGACTGCTAAGTTGTTCGCTGTTATACATAGTAGAAACTATCTTATGTGGGAAAGTAAAAACTCAGGTGCAAAATCTGCTTCATTTTCCCAAATAATTGTACCTAATTCATTGGAAATTTTAAACTTTTTAAACTCTTCAATTTTTTTTAATGGAACAAATATAGGCCCCCATAAATGACTTTCTAAATCTACTTCTCCGGATTTTCCATTATTAAATTCCAGCCATACTTTGTAATCCTGAAGATATTTAGCCCCTGTAACTTCTATCATAATTACTCCAATGGCGGTATTTTTTTTAGAACTTCATGCTTCTGAGCAAGGTCCCAATCCTCTAACAATTCATCTTTATGTAATTCATACCATTCTAATACTGCTTTAAGAGCTCTTTTGGGGAATCTTCCAGAAATAACACCAGATAAAATATCAACACTAATTTTATAACTACCATATGCTGCATGAAAATGTGGAGGACTGTGATCATTGAATAGCATTGAAACAACAATCCCTAAAAACCTTGATATTTCTGGCATTTGTGCTCCTTCAATTTGTATTATTTTAACACCATTGAATAAAAAAGTTAAGATATATTCTATTATATATATCTAAATACTATTCAATAACGAAATAACGATTTCACCTTATTATATACTTCAATAACTTTTTCTGCTGCATCCTTTGCCTCGTCTATCGTATTGAGACTTGAAAAGCTGAACCTTAGACTACTAAAAGCATCTTCTGCATCCAGCCCCATAGCCATAAGAACAAAAGAAGGTTCTGGTATTTGAGACACACAGGCAGAAGTCTGAGAGCAAATAACATCATTGTTATCTAATTGGCTCATCATAGCTCTGCCATCAACTCCGGGGAATTGTATATTAGTAGTATTACAAACTCTCTGAGTTCTACTCCCATTTGTTTTTAATTCCGGTAGTGCAGTAAGAATAAAACCCTCAAAGGCATCTCTATATTTACCCATTTTATCAATACATTCATTATAATCTCTTTTCCTTATTTCGCAAGCCTTCCCAAAACCAACAATGCCCAAAAGGTTTTCTGTGCCCCCACGTTTACCAAACTCTTCTGTACCACTGACAACAATTGCGGTCAGTTTCTCTATATCTTTTGCATATAGGGCACCTACACCCTGGGGACCATTTATCTTGTGTGCTGTAATTGTAAGGTAATCAGGATCAAGACTGCTAATATCAATCTCCAGTTTACCTAAAGCCTGAGCCGCATCTGTATGAAACAGGCAATGGTATTTTTTACAAATAGCTGCTATTTCAGATATGGGCTGGATGACTCCAGTTTCATTATTAACCCATTGAATTGATACAAAAGCCTTATGCAATTTAAGTTTTTCTTCTAAATAATTAAGATTAATTAACCCACTGCTATCAACAGGTAAAAACTCAACAGAGATACCTTTACCTTCAAGATTTTCACACAATTTCTTAATAGAAGAGTGTTCTACAGAGCTCGTAACTATCCTTCTTAGACCAGAAACACCTAAGCCAGATAAGATAGCCTGATTATTTGCCTCGGAACCACCGGAGGTAAAGATTAAATTATCTGGATTGCCATTTATAAGATTAGAAACCTGCCCTCTTGCAGTCTCTATGATATCTCTAGTTCCTTCACCTATAGAATGAGGACTTGAAGGATTTCCATATGGCAGAACCATTACTGTAGACATGGCATCTACAACTTCAGGTAACAACGGAGTAGTAGCATTATTATCAAGATATATAAAACTTTCTGACATATCCCCCCCAAGATTAGAAGTATTTTATCATAAACTGAATTTTTATAGTATCCAAAACTAATAACATCTTTAACATTTTTTTACCTTCAAAACACACTAATCCACTCCAGGATTTAAATAAACAATTTACTACTAAAAGGCTGATACTATAACCTATAGCATGAATCGTGCCAGCTTATATTTCTCTGTTCTATGGTTAGAACAAAGAATGAAAACATAATAATTACTGGTATGTTGAAATAGTATAAAATTATTTATGCTCAGATAATTATATTTATGGTGTTATAAAATAAAAAAATATATTTTCCCACAAAACAGAAAAACATTTGATGAATCATAAATTTCTGAAGCAACAACTAATTTTCATCTGTACCTAGAATTAGAACTCATCTCTTAAAATCCTGAAATATTCAAACTAAGGGGCTCCATATTAAGTTTTAATTTACTCTAAATATCATCCACATTACTATTTCCCCTTAACTATTCGTTTCCTCAAACACCTCAACCAAATCCCCACTCTCCACCTTACTCTCCCCATCCAAAACAAAAACATTAACATTAACATGATCCATAGCTCTGGTAAGCGACACATAGATAAGATTCCTCTTCATCTTCTCCAAAGTATCATTATCAAAAATCCTCCCGGTAAAAGGGGAGCGATGAAGTAAAAGCAGCACAACGGGAAAATCCAGCCCCTTGCTTGAGTGAAGAGTCGAAATCCTGATAACATCCTTAGCTTCAAAAGAAAAAGTATTTTCTCTTAAATCATGACTATTATAACCAGCAGCCTTAATAACCTCCTGTACAGCACCCACATCTTTATTAGAGGGGACAAGAATACAAATGTTTTCCGGGTCATAATTTAAATTTCGAATAAACAGATTAACACGCTTTACAATTAAGGATAAAAGTTCATCCTTATCAGCCCCCTGGTAAAGTTCAGGAATAGGCCCGGAACGAAAAGCTTCGGGTTGGGTATCCATATCAATAGACTCTGATTTTGCTCTATACCTTTCCGCCAGTTTATGGATTTCAAGAGTATTACGAAAATTGGTTCTTAAAATCTTTGTAGTACCCCGAATATCAATATCTGATCGAATAAAACTAAAGCCAGGCTGATAGATAGACTGATCAGCATCTCCAGCCATAACAACAGCACGTTTAGAACAAGCTCTTATTGTCTTTATATCAACAGCCGTTAAATCCTGCACTTCATCAATAAAAGTAAAATTAAGATTTCTAATAATATCATCATCCGGATTATCAGCTAAATAATTTAAAATGACCTTACGGCTATAGTTTTTAGTAAATAACAGGGACTCTTCCATACTTTTTATAACAGAATCTCTAATAGCCCAGACAGCCTCTCTTTGAGTTTGATTAAGAGGCCTTTTTAACCCCTTTCGGAGAATTTTTTGGTCTATATATTCCACTCTGCTAATATCATTGGCAAACAGATAACCTTCAATCTCATTAGCTACAGCCTGATCATCAATAAAATCAGTTAAATTAAACTCTGAAACTAAGTTCTTAGTGTAATTATTATCGTAACTAATGTTATAAGCCCTGTCTATTAAACGCAGACTGTCATAGAGAAATTTATCTGCAGTAGAAATCATCTCTGCTTCATCACTGTGATCAAGAACACATGCAATATACTTATCGTATTTTGCCAGAGTTTTGTTATAGGTTAACAGTTTTATACCCAACTTATTTTCTGAAAAATCGAGTTCACTCTCCTGCAAAGCAATAGCCTTCTCCAGAGACTTTATTAGGACGAGGGTTTTTCCTGTTCCAGCACCGCCTTTAATTAAAAAATCAGTACGTAAATTGATATTATCCAGTACTCTCTGCTGTTCCCTGGTAAGGCGTGTAATATTTTGTTCATAATTATAACGGGTACGTGTATAGCTGCTTAGTCTACTAAGATTTTCTAAATATTTTTTTGCGTCCTCCAGCTCTGTAATCCGGATTTCACTCTTTCTTTTTTCATTTTCAAGCTGATGCTTCTTCTGCCGTAAATCATCAACACGACTATCCTTTTTATCTTTGCTCTCTTTTACCTGTTCCAATTCCAATTCTAAATTCTTTATTCGGATAGTAAAATGGGAAACTTCGGTTTGAGTTTTTCTTAACTCATCAATATCATCTAAAATTTGTTTATTCTCTTTCTGGCTTTGTTCCAGTTGAAGCCTTATTCTGAAAAGAGATTCCATAAGCTCCTGCTTACTTTGTCTTTCATTCCATATTTCAAGATTTTTCATCAAACTTTGCAGTTCTTTATGGTGATCAAGACCAATTAATGCACAAAACTGTATAAATGTATAAGTTGCGGCTACAGCCTCTTCCGGATCAATAGGTTCAAAACTATGGCGAACCCCATTAACCAGTGACTGCCTGTTATTAAGATCATTAAGAGCAGATAATTCTTTAATATAACCTTTCGTTTCGGCTAGTTTTTTTTCTTTTAATTTATAAAGCAGATCAGGAAAATGATAATCCATTCCATGCATATCTAAGAAATCACGTAAATATCCTTCCACAAAAGAATGGGTTGCCAGCAGGAAAAAGCCTGGATCACTCCCCTGAAGACTTATAAGGCGGGATAACCTTTCCTCTATTCGATTTTTTAGTACTTCAGACCCTTCACTTTTTTTAACCAAAATAGATGCCACAGCTTGTCCTTTGCTTGATATAAGGAATAAAAGCTTCTTCAGCAAATTGAGATACTAATGGATTTATGTAATAAAACTTCAGATAAGGTAACAATGGATGCTTCAATTTTTTGATATCCTTTTATAAATAGTATATCTTGAAATCTATTCAATGCAAGAACAATTTTTCTCTTTGGATAATCCTTTTAAACCCCATTCCCACCTATATATCTCTTCTTGAATAACCAATTCAAGGAGGACTCCAACAAATGAAATACCAGATAGTCAGTGAGAGAACCAGCCGGTACTCATGTAAGATCTCAAACCCTTCAGATGCCTATAGAACCCTCACAAGGTACCACAGAAAGAGAAAAGAACACTTTTTAGTTCTTACCTTAGATGGGCAGCATAGCGTTATCAGAGTCATTATTGTCTCTATAGGTATTGCTAACAGAACCCTCGTACATCCAAGAGAAGTATTTATTCCAGCCATTAAAGATAATGCCTGCGGTGTAATACTCGCCCATAATCATCCTTCCGGAAACATCGAACCAAGTCAGGAAGATCAGGAGATTACAACCAGGCTATGTAAGGCCGGAGAGATCCTCGATATTTCTGTACTGGATCATGTCATTATCACAAAAAATGGCTACTACAGTTTTCTTGAAGAGGGAAACCTCAGTCTAATCAACCACAATAAATAACAGCGTTGCTGTTAGAAATATCCCTATGAAAACAAAATCCGGTTGGATTTTCAAATACATTTAATCTAAACAACGCTTTTCCACTTTGAGCAATGTGACCCAAAAAGACCAATGTTCGTAGTTTCACGTTCAATTTGCTCTGGCACTTTTTATTTACAAATTATTATTACGAGGCAGCCTTCTCCAGTATGGATACTATTGATTCGGGTAGATTTGGGATGCATCGTACTTATCTCGATTCTTGATTGCGGCTGGACAAGCATTTTGCCAGCGGTTGTTGTAACTACAATTGGATCTGCAAACAGTTTTACAATCTCGTATTCTGTTTTTTTTTACTAATCCCATGTTTTGTAAAAAGTGCAGCAATATTTCTCCGATTGATGGTGTGACCCTTTCCCTGTAG
>JAQIBN010000285.1 GCA_027859095.1 Spirochaetia bacterium
GATAAAAATGATGATATTATAACTCCTTTTATAGTAATAAACATCTTAATCATTTTGCATGAAATTGCAAAACAAGGATTAAAGAAGGGTTACATAAGAGAAACTAAAAACTTGTCATCAAAAATAAAAGGTCGAATATTTATTAATCAAACTATAAAATCCAATCACTATAAAAGTAAATTAGAGAAAACAGTTTGTGATTATCAGAAACATACGATTAATTGTTTAGAAAATCAAATATTAAAAACAGCTTTGATACAAAGTCTGAAATATTTAGCACTTATAGACAATGAACATCTTGTCAGTAAAATTAAAAATATTTTACATTCATTTAAACTTGTAGAGACAAAGGAAGTTTTTGAAAGAGATTTTTCTAAAACAAAATTATCATCATTTTTTTTCGATTATAAAGAAGCTTTAAATTTAGCTAAATTAATATTTAACCAGCTTGGTTATTCTTTACAAACAAAAAGAAAAGAAGAAAGAATTAAGATCCCTCCATTTTACATTAATATGCCTGAATTGTTTGAACGATATGTTGAAATTAAATTAAGGAAAACATATTCAGTAAATGTGATTTCTGGATATTCCAATACAAGTAGTGATAAAAACGCATATTTATGGGGTTTACGCCCCGATTTTATTATAAGGAATCAAAACATTGTAGTAGATGCCAAATACAAATACTGGTTTGCAAATCCAGTAAGTGATAATCTTAAAGATGATTTACAACAATTATCACTTTATGGAAGAATAGAGGATTTGAAAAATAATATCGGAACAGAAGAAAACAATGAACCTTTAATTTTATTTGTTTACCCAAACATCGAAAAAAAGAATGAAAAGGAAATAAAAATTGAAAATTCAGAACTAATTAAAGGGTTCACGAATATATATAAAATAGGAATTGAAATACCTTATAAAGTGATCGCTACATGAAATACTTCGCGGAACGTTGATGTCCACAAGAAATCATATTTAAAAGGAAATGATATGAGAATATTACAATTTCAAGATGAGATTTTTTAATTTTTAATAGATAAGCATCTTGGAAAAATGGGTTGCGATCTATGAAAAAAAATGAAATAAAATTATACGAAGATAATAAGATAAGAACCCTTTGGGATAGTGATGAAGAAAAATGGTATATCTCAATTGTTGATGTGATTGCAGTTTTAACCGAAAGTGCAAATCCTCAAGTTTATTGGAGAGTGCTGAAAAAAAGATTATTGGCTGAAGGAAACCAAACCGTTACAAATTGTAACGGTTTGAAAATGCTTGCAGAAGCCTCTACAAAAGATATTTCGTAAGCAGTAGAGCCGAAAAATTTTGATGCAAGCAAAAGAGTAGCAAAACAAGGTGGCAATGTTGCAAAAGTTGCACGCAAAGAATTAGAAGCCAAAACAGGTAAAAAAGTGGTAAGCTTGCTAAATGCAAAAAAGGTTATAGAAGAAAAGTAAACCGATGGATTACAGAGTAAACTGTTGTAATCCGGCCATGTCAGGGATTGAAGGGGCGCGCAGCGGTTTTTTTGTGTAGGGATGCCCCTTGTGGGCATCCATGCATAAAAAAACGGAACCCCCGCAAAGCCCGACCCCTGTAGGGGCAAAAAATCTTTTGCCCCTACAGGGGTGACACCCATACACATGAAATTCTAAAAAATCTATATTTGCCATTATCTATATTCCTGTGCTAATATGGATCAAACAATCAATGTGGAGTTTTTATGGATAGTTCGATTACTGATATTCCAGGTATAAAAGTTGGACATGCTCAAAATATAGATGCTGGTACTGGATGTACTGTAATTCTATGTGAAGATGGTGCTGTGACCGGTGCTGATGTTAGAGGAGGAGGCCCTGGAACCAGGGAGATTGCTGCTCTTGATCCTGTAAATCTTGTTTCAAAAGCTCATGCAGTATATTTAGGTGGGGGAAGTGCCTATGGACTTGATGGTGCTGCTGGTGTAATGCAGTATCTGGAGGGAAAGGGCTTTGGTTTTAATGTCGGTATAGGTGTAGTTCCAATAGTCCCAGGGGCTGTACTCTTTGATTTTTTTGTTGGTCGTTATGATATTCGTCCGGATAAGGAAATGGGTTTTCTGGCCTGCCAGAATGCTAAAGATAATAACAAAGATGAAGGAAATATTGGAGCAGGGACAGGTGCTGCTGTAGGTAAAATAAAAGGTCCTGATTATTTTATGAAAGGTGGACTTGGAACAGCAAGCAGAAAGGTTGGAGATTTAATAGTTGGTGCAATTGTGGCTGTAAACTGTTTTGGGGATATTATTTGTCCATTTACAGGAAGAATAATTGCAGGGACTCTTGATGAGGAAAAGAAAAATCTTGCAGATACTATGTCTATATTATCCTCTCCGGATACTAGTAAAAGCAGCGCTTTTTCCGGTAATACTACAATTGGTTGTATTGGTGTAAATGCGAATTTGACAAAAGCTGAATCTACCAAGGTAGCAATGATGGCTCATGATGGATTTGCAAGAGCTATAAACCCAATTCATACCATGTATGATGGGGATACAATCTTTTGTATGGCTACAGGAGAAGTTCAGGCCGATCCTACAATAATAGGAGCCTTGGGTGCAGAGGTAATGGCAGAGGCTATAGTTAATGCTGTTAAAAGTGCAGAGACAGCTTATGGTATTCCCTGTTATAATGATATTGCTAAGAAAGAGAGGGACGGAGATTCTTTATGAAAATATCAATTATAGGTGCAGGAGCAATGGGTTCCTTGTATGGTGGTAAGTTATCAATTGCCGGGAATGATGTTGTTCTTTATGATATTAATAAAGCCCATGTTGATATGATCAATACTAAAGGTCTTATTATAGAGGAATCTTCTACTGGTGAAAAAACAACTTCCTGGCCCCTTGCATCTTCCGATCCCCAGGATGTATCAGGATCAGATTTAATGATAATATTTGTTAAATCAACAGCCACAGAAGCTGTCGCAGAGCAGTTTGTTGAATATGCAAAATCAGAAACTATTGCTTTGACCCTGCAGAATGGTTTAGGCAATGAGGATATTTTGCGGGATTACTTTGGAGCAGGAAGAACAGCAGCTGGAGTTACTTCCCAGGGAGCCACTTTTCTTGGCCCCGGAGAAATACGTCATGCTGGAAATGGACCTACTCATATCTGTATGTCAGATAAAAATAATAATAAACTAAAAGAAGTTGTAAAAGTTTTTTCTGATAGTGGATTTGAAATACATATTGAAAAGAATATTGCAGATCTTGTCTGGAGTAAGCTGGTTATAAATGTTGGAATAAATGCTGTAACTGCACTTTCAGGTCTTGAGAATGGAAAACTTCTTGATTATCCTGATATGAAGTCTTTAATGGCAGATCTTGTAAATGAAGCTGTAATGGTTGCTGAAAAAAAAGGGGTGAAGTTAAGTTATGCTGATCCTCTTCAGATTGTTTATGATGTTTCAGAAAAAACAGCACTAAATAGATCTTCCATGTTGCAGGATTTTGACAGGGGAAGTTTGACAGAGATCGATTTTATAAATAATGCAATTGTAAGAGAAGGGGGGAAGCTTGGAATAGCAACACCCTTTAACAGTGCAGTTTCAAAGCTTGTCAGATCCATAGAGCTTGTAAACAGGAGCAGAAAGATTGAAAACGCTAAGTGATATTGAAAAGAAACTCTTAACCTTTATAGATACTGATGAACTTGTTGAACTTACAAGAAGTTTAATCAAAATTGATTCTGTAATTCGCCCGGAAACAGGAAATACAGAGGCAATGGTTGTTAAGTTTATTGCAGATTGGATACGAAAAGAGTTGAAGCTGGAACCTGAAATAAATGAAGTAGTACCGGGACGGGAGAATATTATTCTTAAAATAGACTCTGGAAAACCTGGTAGAACACTTATGTTTGAAGGACATACTGATGTAGTTTCAGAAGGTGTCAGATCTCTTTGGAAACATGATCCTTTTGGGGCAGAAATTGAAGATGGAAAAATCTATGGACGGGGTTCCTGCGATATGAAGGCTGGTGTTGCAGTTAATCTGTTAACTGTAAAAGCTATGCTTGATTCAGGAGTTGGTTTCCTTGGTAAAATAGTGTTAGGTATTCTATGTGATGAAGAAGATCTAATGCTTGGTGTTCAGGATTTTATTAAACAGGGACATGCTGATAATGTTGATGCATGTCTTGTTTCAGAACCCGAGGAAAACCAGTTGTGTATCAGTATGAAAGGAGCTCTTCGTATAAAACTTACTGTACATGGGAAAATGGCTCATGGTGCAATGCCTTTAACCGGAATCAATCCCAATAACAGGCTTGCCTGGATAATTCTTGCATTTCAGGAATATGAGGATAGTCTGAAAGAAAAATATGGAGAGGATGAATATTTGGGTTGGCCTTCGGTTACTTTTACAGTTATTCAATCACCACCACCACCAGAGCCTCCTCAGTTAAATGTAATGCCAGGTGAGGCAGTAGCATATGTTGATATCAGAACTGTTCCCGGGCAGAACCATATCGAGATAAAAGAATCTTTGGGAAATATTCTAAAGGAACTTGGTAATCAGGATCCTGATTTCAATGTTACCATGGATTATCTGGCAGATAAACCTGTGGTTAGTATGGGAAAGGATGAGCCAATTGTTCTTACTGCAGCAGAGGTCTATAAAGATCTGACAGGGAAAGAACCTGTATACAATGGTGTTCCAGGGGCAACTGATGGAACCTATCTTCGGGATTTAAAAGGTATTCCCTGTCTTGTAAATGGACCTGGTCCCAGACACATCCCTCACCAGACAGACGAATATGTGGAAATTGACGAATTAGTAGAATCACTTAAACTCTATGTTTTAACAACTTATCGATTTTTAAATTAGGAAAATTAGAAATAAAAGGATTTTTATGGCAGGTAAAAAGAAATATATATGGTTTGATCTTGGGTATACTCTTCTTGGACTAAAAAGAGATACA
Source organism: Spirochaetia bacterium (assembly GCA_027859095.1). Classification (GTDB taxonomy): domain Bacteria; phylum Spirochaetota; class Spirochaetia; order B11-G9; family B11-G9; genus JAJRQE01. Next base: position 4,962 of record JAQIBN010000285.1, read on the forward strand.
CTCTTTCAGAATATGCTTGAAGAACTAGGTTTTAGTATCCCTACTGATCAAATTGAAAAAGCTTTTCACCTTACAGATAAACTCTTTATGAGGATGTACCCAGGTGTTTTAGGTAAAAAAAGGTCTTTTTATATGCCTATTTATATGGGTAATATGATCTATACTTTGGGAATTAGAACAGATATCTGTCCACTTTACGAAACATGGAAGAAAAAGCTGGAAAATCCATTTAAGGTTTGGGCTCCCTTTGATTATGTAAAAGATGAATTAACAAGACTCTCAAAGGAAGGTTACAAACTAGGTGTAATTTCTAATTGGGATAAAACTGCAGTACCCCTACTTGAACAATTTAAGTTAACTTCTTTATTCGATAATATAATAATATCTTCTGAAGTGGGATATGAAAAACCGAGTATGGAAATATTTCAAATCGCTCTTAAACAGGCTTCAATATCCATAGAAGATTGTCTTTATGTGGGTGATAATTATTATGATGATGGAGTGGGCAGCCGGGCAGTAGGGATGGATTTTGTTATAGTAAATCCATATGGAAAACTTGGTGTGGAAGAGATAAAAGATTGTAATGTAATTCTTGATATAACTTATCTTAGAGAGTATTTATGAAATTAACTGTAATTGGTCACTGGGGAGCATATCCCGGACCAGGAGGAGCAAGTTCCGGCTATCTAATAGAAGAGAGTAATGAAAGTTTATTGCTGGATTGTGGATCTGGTGTTCTTTCCAAGCTGTATGAATATACTGATATAAGTCAGTTGAATAATGTTGTACTATCCCACTATCATGCAGATCATATTGCAGATATTGGATGTCTCCAATATGCATCAAAGGTTCAATTAAGTCTTGGTGAAAGAACAGATCCTATATCTATTTATGGGCATACACTTTCTGATTTTTTTAATAAACTAAGTTATGAAAATGCTTCAATTGGAAAGCCTATAGAAGAGGGTACCGCCATTAATATTGGTCCTTTTACTCTTCATTTTAAACATACATCTCATCCTGCTCCGGCCTTAGCAATGAGGATTGAGTCAGCAAATGGTTCTTTGGGTTATACAGCTGATACCGGCTGGAATGATTCTCTTGTAGATTTTTTTAGTGGAGTAGATTTACTTCTTTGTGAATCAAGTCTTTATAATGAATTCAAAGGGAGAATTGAAGGCCATTTAACTGCGGGTGAAGCTGGTCTTCTTGCAAAAGAAACTAGGGTTGGTCAGCTGGTTCTTACCCATATGCCTCATTTTGGTGATCATAATGAACTCAAAATAGAAGCTGGAACTATTTATAAAGGGAAAATAGATCTTGCAGAGAGTGGCAGGACCTGGATTTGTTAGTTATCTGTTAAAAGTTTAGAAATATATTTGTATAAATTAGAAAAAACATGTCATAATTCGGAGTAATATGGAGTTTGTATTTTTTATTATTAGACGTTTCCTCAGGCTTTTATTAACCATTTTTATTATATCTACGATTATCTTTTTCGTAATAAGAGTAATTCCTGGCGATCCAGCTCTTGTGGTAGCAGGTCTTGACGCTTCTGAAGATGATATTCAGGCTATTCGTGTTCGTCTTGGAACAGATGTTCCTGTAGCTGTTCAGTATGGTCGCTGGCTGTCAGATATTGTACGCTTTGATTTTGGTGAATCAATGATTTCCGGTGCTTCAGTTAATAAACTTATTTTGGAACGGTTTCCGTTAACTCTTACTCTTGCAGTATTGGGTATTCTATTGGGTCTTATAGTTGCTATTCCTTTAGGTGTCCTTTCGGCAGTACATAGATGGTCCTTTTGGGATTATTTTGGAATGGTTTATTCTCAAATGGGCATGGCCATACCAAGTTTTTGGCTTGGTATGATTCTTTTACTGGTTTTTGCAGTAAAGATACCAATATTCCCTTTATTTGGATCCGATAGTCTTAAAAATTTAATTCTTCCAGCGATTGCTTTAGGTTTTGCAAGAGCGGCAGTTATCCTCAGATTAACAAGGGCTGCTATGGTAGAAGAACTTAACAGGGAATATATTATAACTGCAAGAGCAAAAGGACTTACAGATCGTATGATCCGGTACAAACATGCTCTAAAAAACGCGATGATTGCTGTTGTTACTGTAACAGGGATCCAATTTGGATATATGCTTGGTGGAGCAATTATTGTAGAGCAGGTTTTTTCTTTACCTGGACTTGGTCGGTTATTTCTATATGCAATATATCAACGTGATTTCCCTTTAATACAGGGTGGCGTGGTTTTTATAGCTGTTGTTTTTTCTCTTGTAAACTTTACTGTAGATATTCTTTACAGTGTACTTAACCCTAAAATAAGGATTTCATAGTGCAGGAAAAAAGATCAGATTCAACACTTGAAATTAAAAATCTTAATATAAGCTTTATACAGGGAGAGAAAGAAGCAAATGCTCTAAGAGGTATTAGTTTAAGTCTTAAACGAAATGAAGTTCATTCTCTTGTTGGTGAATCGGGATCTGGTAAAACAGTAACTTCTACCTGTATAATGGGACTTCTTCCTACCCCCCCCGGCCGTATCAATTCCGGTCAGATTATTTTAAATGATCAGGATCTGCTTCTTCTGGAAGAAAAAGACCAAAGACAAATAAGGGGTAAAGAGATAGCCATGGTTTTTCAGGAACCTGCACGATATCTTAATCCCACACTCAAGGTTGGTGATCAAATTACAGAGATGCTAATTCTTCATCTGGGCATGGGAAAAGGTGAAGCATTAGATCGTGCTTTGGAGATATTTGATCTTGTTGGTCTTGATGGAGGGAAACGGATTCTGGACAGTTATCCTCATGAACTATCCGGGGGAATGAAGCAGAGAATTATGATTGCCATTGCCATAAGCTGTAATCCAGCATTTTTAATTGCCGATGAACCAACTACGGCTTTGGATGTTACTCTTCAGCTGCAAATACTTAAATTGATTTTAAGTTTAAAAAATACTCTGGATATGGGCATACTATTTATTTCCCATGATCTCCGGGTTGTTCATGATATTTCTGACTGGGTATCCGTAATTTATGCCGGTCGAATAGTAGAATCGGCATCCCGGGAAAAATTATTTTCTGATCCAAAACATCCTTATACACGTCTTCTTCTTGAATCAATACCAGATGCGGATAAACGTGGGAAAAGACTTCAAACCATACCCGGGAAAGTTCCGGATGCAGAGGATATTCCAGGTGGTTGTGCTTTTCATACCCGGTGTCCCCTGGCAGAGGATATATGCAAAACAGTACAACCTGAAACTAAGGAAGTAGGTGAGGGTCATTCTCATACAACAGCATGTCACTTTATTGGGAAACAATGGAAACAATGGAAAAACTGATTGAATTAAAAAATATTAACAAGGTTTTTAAGAGCCATAAACTTATCTCTGTAAAAAAGGATGACTATGTTGCTGTAAATAATGTCAGCCTCGATATTAGAAAAAATACTATTTTTGGTTTAGTCGGGGAGTCAGGATGTGGTAAAACCACTTTGGCACGATCTGTAATGCTTCTGGATCCTCCCAGTTCCGGAGAGATACTGTTCGATGGAAATAATATAGCAAAACTTACCGGGAAAGCTCTTCATCCCTACAGATCTAGGATGCAGATAGTCTTTCAGGATCCAAATAGTGCTCTCAATCCCAAAATGTCTATCTATAACTGTATGAAGGAAGGTCTGGTAAACAGAAGATATCCCAGAGATAAAATAGATAGTAAAATTAAGAATCTACTTGATCTTGTTGGAATTTCTCCTAATCATGTAAATCGTTTTCCTCATGAATTTTCAGGGGGACAAAAACAGAGAATTGTTATTGCAAGAGCTCTTTCAATGGAACCGGAATTCCTTGTATTGGATGAACCTGTTTCCAACCTTGACGTTTCAATCCAGGCTCAGATAATAAATCTGTTACTTGATTTGAAAGATGAGTTTTCATTGACATATCTTTTCATCTCCCATGATTTAAATCTTGTTTCTTATTTAAGTGATCAGGTGGCTGTTATGTATAAGGGGCAGATAGTCGAAATTGCAGCAACTGAAAAAATAATGAAGAAGCCCTTACATCCATATACTCTAAAGCTTTTTTCATCTGCACCGGGAAAAGATAAGAAAGAGTTGTATGAAGCAGATAAAAATTACACAAGTGGCCTTCCGGAGGGATATACCTATTTCCCACCGGCAATAGATTCGAATCTTCACTTACTTGATACTGGAGAGGGTCATAGTGTAGCTTGTTATGCATTAAACGGATAAGGTTATCCGTATAAAGATATAAAGGAGTAGCATATGAGAAAAGCAGCAAGATTTGGATTATTTCTTGTCATTTTTTTATTATTGACAGGACTATTATTTGCAGCAGGAGCAAAAGAGGAAAAACCTCTTAATTTTGCTCTTTCTGGAAACCCTGATACACTGGATCCCCAGAAAACATCAGGAACTCTCACATTTCAGACAGTTAAGAGTATCTATGACACCCTGGCAGAACCGGATGAAAATGGTGTTATAGTACCGGCTCTTGCGGAAAGCTGGGATGTTTCACCGGATTCCCTAACCTGGACTTTCCATCTGCGAAAGGGAGTAACTTTCCATAATGGAGATACATTTACTTCTGCTGATGTAAAGGCAAGCTTCGAACGAATTCTTGCAGAAGAAACAGCTTCGCCACATAAATCGGGAATGAGCATCGTTTCTTCTATCGATACTCCGAATGATATGACAGTTGTTTTTAATCTTTCTGGCTCACATGCTCCTTTTCTTGCATTTCTGGCTTCAGGCTGGGGTGCGATACTTCCAAAGAGCCTAATTGGTAGTGGGCATGATTTTGATTCATTGCCTGTCGGTACCGGCCCTTTTAAACTTGAAGAGTGGGTACGTGACAGTAAGGTTGTTCTTGTAAAGAATGATGATTACTGGATGAAGGGTCTTCCTAAATTGAATCAGATAATACTTAATATAATTCCTGAAACTTCAATTCAGGTTCAGGGTCTTATTGCTGGTCAAATTGATATAGTTTTTATAATTGACAGTGATGATATAGCTATGCTTGAATCAAGTTCTGATGTTAAGCTGGAAGAAAACCTTACTTCTCTTATTATGGTTATGCCAATGAATACAAGTGCCGCCCCTCTTGATGATATAAGAGTTCGACAGGCAATTAACTACGCTATTGATAAGCAACAGATACTTGATATTGCATATGGTGGAGGAGAACCCATTGGAACATTTATGGATAGGGGGAATGCATATTACAAAGATTTTACAGATCTTTATCCTTACAATCCTGAAAAAGCCAAAGCCCTTCTTAAAGAAGCCGGTATTGGTGATGATGTAGAATTAAAACTGTATCTTCCTCAAAATTATGCTCTCCATGTTAAAGCCGGGGAAATGTATCAGGAAATGCTTACACAAGTTGGGTTAAATGTAAAAATTCAGTTAATTGACTGGTCTACATGGATTAGTGATGTATACAGAGCAAGCAAGTTTGATCTTACAGTAATTGGTCATACAGGTAAGCTTGATCCTGACGGTACTCTATCTGGCTACGGAGCTGGTAAATATGTTCAGTGGTTCAATGATGATGCAGCTGAGTTAATTAATAAAGCTGCCGGAACCATTGGTTATGAAGAGAGGAAGGTTCTTTATGATCAGGCTCTTGAGTTTATGGCCAAAGAAGTTCCCTTTGTTTATCTTGGGTCTTCCTACAGAACTACAGGACTTAGAACTGACGTAAATGGTTTTAGGATAACACCGAATCTTGATACCTTTGACTTCAGGTGGACAGAGTTTAAATAGATGTTAATAAAAAGAAAGAACTGGATTTTTAATATTTCAGTTTTATTTATATTTCTTTTAGGGGCAGCTGCAATTGCGGCGCCCCTGGTTTCTCCATATAATCCTACTGATCAGAATATTGATCGGAGGTTTTCAGCTCCTGATTCTACTAATATTCTTGGTACCGATAATTTTGGAAGAGATATTTTAAGCCGAATTATATATGGTTCCAGATCTGCACTTCTTGTGGGGATTGTTTCTGCATCTATTGCTGTTGTTATAGGTATGACTGTTGGCCTGATAGCCGGGCTTGGAGGTAATTGGGTAGATAATTTGCTTATGCTCCTTATGGACAGTCTTTTATCATTTCCTACAATTTTACTTGCAATCACGGTAGTATCGTTTTTTGGGTATGGACTTGTGCAGGTTATGTCAGCTATTGGAATAATTTATAGTCCTGTTTTTGCAAGACTTGTTCGGGCAGAAACTCTGGCTATTAAAACTGAAAGCTATATTGAAGCTTCCAGGGCTTTGGGTACTCCTGTAATAAAACGTGTATTTATTCATATAATTCCTAATCTTCTTGGTAAGGTTATCGTTCAGCTTACAATTACTTTTGCTTTGGCAATTGTTATTGAGGCTTCTCTTTCATATCTTGGATTAGGGACACAACCTCCAACACCCAGCTGGGGTCTTATGCTTAAGGATGCAAAAAACTATCTTATTCAAGCCCCCTGGATGGCTATTTTCCCTGGTCTTGTTCTGGCTCTTGCTGTTTTTGCATTTAATTTAATAGGTGATACTCTTGCAGAAAAACTCAATCCCCGGGTATTAAAGTAATTTAGAATGAAAATAGGTATTCTCTCGGATATACATGTTGATATAAATTTTACAGATAAAGATGTTGTTACTCCTGCTATCTGTAGAAACATTAAAAAAAATTCCATGGATATGGTAATTATTGCAGGGGACGTTGCCAGTGATTATAAACTTATTCTGGCTTCTCTTGGAGAGATTGAAAAGCAAACAAATATTCCCTGCCTTTATGTCCCTGGTAATCATGATATCTGGATAGAAAATTATCCCGAAAAGACCTCCTGGGAGATATATGAATTACTAAAATCCTATCCCCACAATCTTGCAAATGGATCCTATGAAATAAATAAAGATTGGGTTGTTATTGGTGACCTTGGTTGGTATGACTTTAGTTTTGGCGATAGTAAGTACAGTTTTAACGATTTTAGTAATATGAAATACGAAGAAAGGATTTGGCAGGACAGTATTAAGGCTGTCTGGGGGGAAACTCCTTTGGATATGCATAAGTATTTTATAAATAAACTTGAAAAACAGCTTATTAAGTATAAAGCTAGAAATGTTATAATAATTACCCATGTTCTTCCCATTCAGAATTTTACTGTTCAACCTCCGTCCCCCATGTGGGAGTATATGAATGCCTTTCTGGGCAGTTCAGAATATGGAGAATTAATTTTAAAATATCCAAATGTTAAATATGCTATTACAGGCCATGTCCATTACAGAAAACAAATTAAGATTAATAATACTGAATTTATTTGTAACTGTCTGGGTTACAGAAGTGAATGGCATGAGAATGATGATGCTGAAATTGAAGTTAACAAGGCTATGATGACTATTGATTTGATTGACAGGGATTAGAATTTCCCCTATTATTCATAGTTCTTATAACTTAAAGGAGAAATTAATATGAGTGACGTTATCATAAAAAAATCAAGAAACACGGAAAATGCACCAAAAAGTTCTTTTTCTACACAAACTGTAGCTTTTTCTCATTACAATAACATTTCAGCTCAACTACCTGTAGACCCTAAAACTGGTAAGATTGTAGCTGGTGGAGTAAAAGAACAGACAAAACAGTGCTTAGCAAATATTAAAGCAATTGTAGAAAGTATCGATCATGTTATGGATGATGCTGTTAAAATCACTATATTCCTTAAGAATATCTCAGATATTGACGCTGTAGACGAAGTTTATACAACATTTTTCCAAAGCCATCTTCCTACACGTACAACAGTCGCAGTTGCAGCTTTACCCATGGATGCTTTGGTACAAATTGAAGCAGTAGTTTCCAACGGTGAAGGTACACCTCCACAAATGAGTTTAGATCTCATAAAAGTTTCAAGAAACACGGAAAATGCACCTAAAGGTATATACTCACAAACTGCAGCTTTTTCTCATTACAATAATATTTCATCTCAATTACCTATCGATCCTAAATCTGGTAAAATGGCAGCTGGTGGTGTAAAAGAGCAGGCCCGGCAGTGCTTCAACAATATTAATGCAATTTTAGAAAGTATCAACCACGTTATGGATGATGTAGTTAAAACAACTATATTCCTAAAAAACATCTCGGATATTGAAGTCGTAAACGAAGTTTGTGCAAAATTTTACCCAAGCTATGTGCCTGCACGGACAACAGTTAACGTTTCAGCTTTACCTATGGATGCTTTGGTACAAATTGATACAGTTGTGTCACACGGAGATGGTACACCACCACAACTTCCTGAAGACACCCGTCTACTCATCATAGAAGCAAGCAATACTGAAAATGCACCAAAAGTTTCATACTCACACACTGTAGCTTTTTCTCATTACAATCATATTTCAGGTCAATTACCTTTAGACCCAAAAACTGGTGGGATTGTAGCTGGTGGTGTAAAAGAGCAGGCAAAGCAGTGCTTAAAAAATATCAAAGCAATTATAGAAAGTGTTGACCACGTTATGGACGATACAGTTAAAATCAATATCGCCCTTAAAAATATTGCAGATATTGATGCTTTAAATGAAGTTTACACAACATTCTTCAAAGGCGATCTTCCTGCACGAACAGTAATTGGCGTTTCAGCTATCCCTATGGATGCTTTGGTGCAAATTGATGCAGTTGTCTCTAATGCTGAAGGTACTCCTCCAATAGCATAGTAAAAAGTTAATAGCTAACTGCATATTATTACAATTTGCTAAAGGAGTATCATTATTGGTGCTCCTTTTTTTATCTCTAGTATAGTTTTGTACAGCCCTTATGATTTCACTTATCTTGCATTTTACTTTAATGGGGTATCACCTTAGCTCCTCCTGTGATATTCTCCGGGCATGGATTCTATATGTGCAAATTATCCGAAATTTAATTGCTGGCAAGGATTATCCACGTAACTACCGCGAGTTTGTAGCTATGTTTCCAGATAATGAGGCTTGTGAGCAGTATTTGGAAAAACTCAGATGGCCAACTGGTTTTATTTGTCCACGATGTCAGGAATCATCAAATCCTTGGCGACATACACGCAACCGTTTGGTTTGTCCCAATTGTCGTCATCAATCTTCTGTTACAACTGGGACAATTTTAGATAAAACACGGACTCCCCTTACTACTTGGTTTGATGCTGCATGGCACCTAACTACATCAAAAAATGGAATGTCTGCCAAAACTCTCGAAATAACTTTAGGTACCAGTTATCGCGTAGCAATGGTGCGAACAGAACGAGAAAAACTATCTGGCATTGTAGAGGTTGATGAAACAATGATAGGTGGTGCACAAAAAAGTATAGTAGTGATCGGTGTAGAGATCAAAGAACCCAAAGGGTTCGGAAGAATACGAATGCGCTATATTCCAGATGCTTCTGGTGATAGTCTATTACCCTTTATAGTAGATACAATTTGCTCTGATGAAACAGAAATACGAACTGATGGATGGAATGGTTATAACGCTCTGAATAATCAGAGATTTTCACATAAAAGAACTATTCTATCAGGATCTGATGATCCAGCACATGAATCAATGCCAGGAGTTCATCAGGTTGCGGGTCTACTCAAAAGATGGATCTTGGGAACTCATCAAGGATCGATATTACCCATCCATTTACATTTCTATTTAATCGCCGAACTTCGCGCAATAGGGGGCTTGTTTTCCGTAGACTTCTCGAACAAGCTTCGATCACTGAGCCAATAACAGAGGCCGATGTAACTCATGGATACGAATGGGCAAAAAATACATATTCTCAAAAGTATCCAGCATATTCCCTGGAACAATGAAGATGTTCTTCTGGAAACGTTTGTTGATATTTCTGAGCGAAAAGAGGCCGAGGTCGCACTTGAAAATAGTAACAGGGAACTGAGTTCTACACTGGAAAAGGTTAAAAATATGCAGGCACAGCTAATACAGAGCGAAAAAATGGCTTCCATTGGGCAACTTGCTGCCGGGGTTGCTCATGAGATAAACAACCCTACAGGGTTTATAACAACTAATCTGATTACTATGACTGAATATGTAGATGTATTTAAAAAAATATTTGCACAGCTGGAGGTTCTTAAAATGGCTGTTAAAGAAAAGAATGAGAATAAAGCAATTTCTGTTGCTGAAGGTCTGGATAAAATTGAAGAAGAAGAAGAACTTTCGTTTATTGTTGACGATTCTCTTCTTCTCCTTTCAGAATCATCTGATGGAGCAAGACGTATAAAGGAAATAGTAAAAGGCTTACGTAATTTTGCCCGACAGGATTCTATCACCCTCAACGAGGGAAATATAAATAATGCTATTGAAGATGCTCTTAAGCTTACTGTAAATGAACTAAAATACAATTGTAAAGTACTCAAAGAGCTTAGCAATGTTCCTAATATTTCATGTCATGAGGATCAATTAACACAGGTTTTTGTAAATTTGTTAGTTAATGCTTCTCATGCCTTTATAGATAAGGGGGAGATTAGTATTAAAACATGGGAAGATGGAGGGATTATTGTAGCCAGGGTTTGTGATACAGGGCATGGAATTTCGGAAGAGAATATAACAAAACTATTCGATCCGTTTTTTACTACAAAGGATGTGGGCAAGGGTACAGGATTGGGCTTGTCAATTTCGCATGGAATTATTGAAGATCATGGTGGAACAATTGAGGTAGAAAGTACTGTTGGTAATGGTACCTGTTTTACTATTAAAATACCTGCAAGAATTTAGAGAATAATTTTTTATAGGGGTTTAACAGCTATTTTATTATGTTCAATAATTATACAAATAGATTTTTCAGGATCTTCTATTTTTTTTTCTAATCCTCCCATAATGATTGTAGTGTCAGGGATGATATGACTGGAAACCTCTATATATAATTCTTCAATATTTGGATTACTGGTTTTATCTTTTAGTTCCTCAATCATTTTTTCTACAGTTTCTTTCTGAGTAGCAGAATATTTTATTTCTTCAAGTAATCCTTTTATTTTATTTTTTTGCCTTTGGGGAAGAGCTTGAAGCTTTTTTCCAATATCTTTTTGAGTAAGATCTAATCCAATTCGATTTTGCAGTCGTAATATTTTTGTATTTATTTGAGGAACTGCTTTTTTCACTTCATTTAATTGTTCTTCCAATTCAAGATCTAAACCGCAGGATAGTACTGTTTTTGAAAAATTTGAACCAGCTGAATGAATAACCATCTTTTTCATACTTGTTATAGTGCTACCCAGAATTACCCCTTTTCTGGTGCTTTTTACTTTATCTCCAATAACATTAAGTTCAGAGCCGCAAAATACATGTGAATTGTAGATATAACTGTTAACAGTCAGATTGCCAAGTACTCTGATTTTTGCATCCTGTATAAATGCTGTTTCTACATCTCCTTTTGCCAGTAAGCTTGTTTTTTCCCCAATAATCCCTTTTTCTACAATTAAATTACCTTTGCAATGTATAATAGCCCCATTTTCGATACAACCTTTAATAGTAAGAGAGTCTCCACATTCTATTTTATATGGATATTCAACATCTCCATCTATAGTTACAGACTTTGAATAGGAAATATTTCCAGTATCAGCACAGATATTTCCTCTTATGTGAAGTTCTTCAGTAACACTAACAGAATGATCTGTAAGCTCCAGAATCCCTGTTACTCCTGCAGTATAGATAATAAGATTAGTTTCAGTTTTATTTTCATGTACATTATTTCCAGCTTTAAAAGCTATTTTTTTAACTGCAGGTACCGGGATATTATTTCCAAAGGCATCAATCCCCTGTATTCCCAGCTCCCCTTCAGTTTTTTCTGCCAGAACAGTTCCTTCTTTTACTTCCAAAAAAGCGCTATAGGTATGATGATCTATACTTCCATCATCGTTTATATGGGGTTTGCTGTCCGGATACTTTTTAATAGTAAGGGTATCATCTTCTCCGTAAACAGGTGTAACTCCCATACTTAGGGTTACAACATCTATGGTTTTTGAATTTATTGTCTTCGAAATTCCCTCATTGGAAAAAATATGTATTGCACTTTCTCTTGAGGGTAGGGAAGCTTTTTTAAAGAAATTTTCATTTAAAGATTTTTGGCCATAATTGACTGGACAGAATATGTAATAAAGATGAATTTTATCCTTACTTAGTTTATAGGGATCATATATTGAAAATACTCTGTTTTTTGCAATCAGGTATCCTTCAGTCTGAGCTATTAATTCTGTCCTGCTACCCTTGGTTCTGGTTAAAATGGTTTGATCTGTTTGTAATGTTATATTTGACAAAGACGCATTAGTAATAGTAATGAAGGTTTCTTTATTTGTAAGAAAAATACCTGGTTCCAAAGGATAATCCCGAGATTCTCTATTATTATCATTTTCAATTTCTATCAATAATTTGTAGATTTTTTCTAATTTGTTAATAAGTTGATGTTTACCTATTGTATAAAATGAAGATCCTTCACTTATCAGGGCATATCGAGCTTCATTGTTCTGAGATATAATGGCTCCATTGTTTACCACTTAGACATACCCCATCAGTTTATCAATATTTTCTATTAATTCCGGAGTATTTTTTGATAATTTATACTGAAATAGGGCAATTTCAAGGAAAGAGATAAAACTTGAAATTGATTTTTCAATTTTTGGTCCATCTTCATCTGAAATTGATCTGATAAGCAGAACTCCGAGCTTTGTATTATTTTTTCTAAGTAATATGCCAAGACTTCCTTCCCTGACTGTAGTTTTTCCATCTTTAAGAACCGTTGATCCAAGTTCTAACATAGAGGGAGACAGCTTCCCTCCTCTGGCATCTCCTTCCATTACAGTATAGATGTGTTCCAAAAATGAAGGGATAATAAATACCGGTTTTCCTGACAAAAATTTAGATATACTTGAACATACACGCCACAAAGTAACTTCAATACCCTGATCTTCAACAAGCATTGTTAGAAGTTGAGACCTCTCATTCAGGAGCCATGTTTTTTGTTTTACTTTCTGTTCAAGCAGTTTGTTCATTGAGTTTAACTGATCTGTTTTTTCTTTTAGAGCAATAATCAATTTATTTTTTTCAATTTTTCTTTCATATAGCTCACTTGCATTTCGCAAAGTCATTATTAGTTCATTATTATGCCATGGCTTTGAAATAAATCTCCATATGCTGCCCTCATTTATCGCATCCATTATATTTTCTGCTTCCGAATGTCCTGATAGAATTATTCTTATTGCATCAGGGCGTATTTTCATTGCTTCTTTTAGTAATTCACTTCCTGTCATTTCAGGCATTTTCATATCAGATATTATAATACTTACATTGGTTTCTTTTAAAATTGTAATTGCATCTTTTCCACTATCTGCAGTTAATAATTCGAAATCTGTGGTACGGAAAATCCTTTTTATCGATAAAAGAACATTCTTTTCATCATCTACAAAAAGAATTTTATGTTTCATATATATCTCCTTAAATTTCTACAATAGTTTGTGTCTTATTATAACAGGAAAATTTTGAAAAAGCTCTCTTAATTTAAATTGTATTTCTTCAATTTTCTATATAAGGTAGCAATTCCAATATCAAGCATATCTGCTGCTTTTATCCTATTCCCTTTTGAAATTATCAAAGCATTTTTTATAGCAGTTTTTTCCAGACTGCTCAATGAAAAATCTTTGCTAACTTGAATTTCAAATGAATCCTTTATGGTTTCAGGCAGATCTGAAGGTCGTATTGTTTTATGTAATCCAATAGCAATTGCTCTTCTAATACAATTTTCAAGTTCCCGGACATTTCCAGGCCAATTATAATTTATCAGAACTTCCTGTGCTTCTCTGCCAATAGTTTTTACGGGAGATGCAGGCGATTGAAATCTATCCAGGAAATAACGACTTAATAGAGCTATATCTTCTATTCGCTCTCTTAGAGGAATAGCTTTAAGGACAATTACATTTAATCTGTAGAATAAATCTTCCCTAAATGTTTTTTGTTTGACTTCCTTTGAAAGATCTCTATTTGTTGCTGCAATTATCCGTACATTCACTGGATTACTTTTAGCTCTCCCAACAGATCTAATAGTTTTTTCCTGTAGGAAGCGCAGCAGTTTTGCCTGGGCACTTAAAGATAATTCTCCAATCTCATCCAGAAAAAGAGTACCTCCTTCCGCTGAACGTATCAGTCCCAGGTAGGATGTTGTTGCTCCTGTAAAAGCACCTTTTTCATGTCCAAAGAGCTCACTTTCAATAAGGTCCTTACTAATTCCTGCACAATCTACAGGTAGGAATAAATTCCCCGGACGATTGCTTTGTATGTGAAGTGTCCGAGCTATTATTTCCTTTAAAAGAGTTATTCCATCTATCCCAGGCATTTTTAGATCAATAATGTACAGATCATAGATAGTTTCATTCATCAATTTCAGGGCTTTGTAACCTCCCTCTGCAGTTTCTATAAGGTAAGGTTCTCTATGAAGACAACGTTTTATCGTACTGTGAATTTTCGGTTCATCGTCTACCTGGAGGATAGAAAAGTATTGTTCTTTCTGGTTCATATTAAAATTGTATTGATTTATGATCTATTTGTACAGGAAATATTATCATAATGATAGCATCATTACTGATTATTATCAATTTAATAGTCAAGATAAAATTATTTTCCATGTTTTGACAGGTTCCCATGTTTTGACAATACATATATCGATAGCTATACTATGAGTAAGGTTATTCTTCTCCTTGCAGTAGATAAGCTGAAGGTTTCTGAATTTGAGCTGATTTTTTTTTGGCATAGTTATTGCATATGAATAACTGTTCTTTAATAATGTTACTCTATATGGATTTAGAAAATTTAAAGAAACAGTCTTCCAACATTAAAGGGAGTATTTAAAAATGGATGATAAAATTGTTTTAATTGTTGATGATGAAGTCGATGTGCTGAATGCCATTAAGCGTCAGTTTAGAAAAGAGGATTTTAAAATAATTACAGCTCAGGGAGGAGTTGCCGCCCTTGAGAAGTTGAAAATCAACAGAGTTCAGGTCGTAATATCAGATGAGAGAATGCCTGGTATGGGGGGGGTCACATTTCTTCAGGAAGTGAAGAAGGAGTACCCTGATACTATAAGGATAATTCTTTCTGGTTATGCTGATACAAATTCTATAATAAGTGCCATTAATCAGGGAGAGGTCTATCGTTTCATTTCCAAACCATGGAGTAAGGATGATCTGATAGATATTATTCGACAAGCTTTCTCTCAATATGAAATAATATTAAAAAATAAAAGTTATATGGGAAAAATAATCAATCAAAACCGGCAACTTCAGAAAGAGATTGATTCGAGAAATACTGCTCTGGAGATATCTCTGGAAATAATCAATCAGATCCCTCTTCCTTTGCTGGTAGTGACAGCAGATAATAGTGTGGAAATTTTTAATAATGAAGCCAGTACTTTTTTAAATGAAAATATTCTACCGGGAGAGTCTCTGGAAAATATCTTTGGTACTTCTACTAAAGATAAAATACTGCAGGGATTCGGATTTCCAGGTGGCCAAAGTTCTCTTAGGGTGGATATTAATAACAGGGATTTAACCCTTCTTATTCGCTCCTTTCGTTCCAAGGATCCATACAAGGGAATGATTATTATTGAAGATATTATTGATGATAAATTGAAGGAGAGAAATTAATGGAGAGAACTATCCTATTTGTTGATGATGAACCGGCTATTTTATCTAGTATCAGACGTAGTCTTAAAGTTGCAAAAGTAGATTGGAACTGTGAGTTCGTTTTATCAGGTAAAGAAGCACTCAATTTTTGCCGGGAAAGTACTGTTGATCTAATTGTTACTGATGGGAAAATGCCGGAAATGAGTGGAAATGAGTTATTGGAAAAACTTAGGAATAATCCTGAATCAAGGGATATTCCCACTATTATGCTGTCTGGATATTTTGAGGATACACTTCGTATGAAGGCACTTGAAATGGGAATTGTAGAGTTTTTGAATAAACCAATTATTCCCGGAGAGTTTATACTTAGATTAAGAAATGTACTTCGATTGAAAACTATCTCAGATGAACTCAAAATCGCAAACAAAGACCTGATTGAAACCAGAATGCAGATTATTCGCCGTCTTGGAAAAGCGGCGGAATATAAAGATGATGATACAGGCAGGCATGTGATCCGGGTTGCTCACTATAGCAGGATTATTGCAGATGGGATGAGATTATCTCCTGATGTTGTTGAACTGATTTTTCAAACAGCTCCAATGCACGATATAGGAAAAATTGGTATTCCTGACAATATTTTAAAAAAGCCTGGAGTCCTGGATCCTGGAGAGCTGGAAGTGATGAGGCAGCATTCTTCACTTGGTGAAGATGTACTGATACCCCTGGCAGGTGAAGAGTTGGCAATTTATAAAAGGCATTCAGAAATGGGTGAAGATATTCTTGGGGAGGAAAATACTCCTCTTTTAAAAATGGCCTCTGTCATTGCCGCCTCTCATCATGAGAAATGGGATGGGCATGGTTATCCCAGAGGTCTTAAGGGGGAGGAAATCCCCCTTGAGGCAAGAATTGTAGCAATTGCAGATATTTTTGATGCTCTTTCCAGTAAAAGATACTATAAAGAGGCCTTTCCTATAAAAAAATGTCTGTCAATTATAGAGGAGCTTGAAGGTAACCACCTGGATCCCAATGTAGTAGTATCTTTTAACAGGAATTTTGATAAGATCATCGATATTCAAAAGAGGATGGGAGATTAGTAAATCAATTTTGGAGGTAATATATGTTAATTAAAGTAGATAGGACAAAGAGTATAAATGGACTTAAAAATTGTATTTCTGAAGTGCTAAGTGATAAAGATGTAAAGGGAATAATGATTCTTGCATGTGATGAAAATAGTTATAAGGTTGAAGAAGTCGATTCTATTTTAAAGGGATTGTCTCTTCCTGTCTTTGGAGGAACATTCCCGGAGATAATTTATGGAAATGAGAAGCTGACAACAGGAGTAATTGTTGCAGGTCTTTCGGAAGATCCGGAGGTTACTGTAATCCCGGATTTAAGTGATGATGATGCAGACTATGAAAAACTTATAGATGAAAGATTTTCTCATGATAAACTTCCTGTTACCATGTTTGTTTTTGTAGATGGTCTGTCAAAACGGATATCTGCACTTATCGAAGCTCTCTTTAATATTTTCGGTCTGGAGATGAATTATATCGGTGGTGGAGCCGGTTCCCTCTCTTTTGAGCAGAAACCATGTCTGTTTACTAATGACGGCCTGTTGATGGACAGTTCTCTTTTAGTGAGCACAAACATAAAGAGTGGAATTGGAGTTAAGCATGGTTGGGAAATGATCAGCGGTTCCTTTACAGTTACAGAGTCCAACAGAAATGAGATTATTTCTCTGGACTGGAAACCGGCTTTTGATGTTTATAGAGAGGTTGTGGAAGAACATTCCGGCAAAAAGTTTGCAGATGATAATTTCTTTGATATCGCTAAGAGCTATCCCTTCGGAATACATAAGCTGGATGCTGAAAACATTGTCAGGGATCCTCTTATGAAAGGAGGGGAAAAATCTCTTATTTGTGTGGGGGAAGTTCCTAAAAACTCTGTTGTTGATATTCTAAACGGGAATAGAGATTCATTGGTCGCAGCTGCGACCAATGCTGTGAAAATAGCCGAAGAGGTATTTATTCCAGGTAGAAAATCGATAAAAACAACATTCTTTATTGACTGTATTTCCAGGGTTTTATTTCTTGAAGAAGCCTTTCAGGATGAATTGGAAGCAGTTTTTCATCCGGATATCTCGATGATTGGAGCTCTTACTTTGGGTGAGATAGCAAACTCCGGGAAAGATTACCTTGAGTTTTACAATAAAACTGCTGTGGTAGGAGTGTTTGATCAGTGATGGAAGATCAAATAGTGAAAATCCAGTTGCTATATGAGATCGCCATGTCCATTGGTAATAGTCTTGATTTAAAAGTTATGCTCAAACAGTCCCTCACTGTTTTTCTTAACAAGCTGAATTGCTCTGCAGGGGGTGTCCTTTTTTACAGGCAAAGTCAGAGTGGATACAAATTGAATGATACCTTTGTTATTCCCAGATCTTTTTATTTGAATAGCAAATATAAGGAAATCGAAAGGAAAATGCAGAAGGTAATGGGAATGGATGAGAAAAAGGAGCGGCTTGCTTCCCTGCCTGTTAGCGAGACAAACCATGACTTCAACTTGCTTATTATGGAGTTGCCTGGTATAGGATTCATCTTTTTTATTAAAAACAACACATCCTTTCATGATAACCTGGTTAAATCTTTAATGGATCCCGTTTCGCGGCTGGCTGGTGCTTGTACTGCCTGTTATCAGAATGAAGAACTTATTCAGGCCAGGGACAGGTTGGAATTCCGTGTAAAAGAAAGGACCCAGCAGCTTGAAGAAAGCAATGAAAGTCTCAAATCAGCATATTCCGATCTTAAAAATGCTCAGAAGCAGCTTGTTCAGAATGAGAAGATGGTTTCAATCGGATATCTTGCCGCCGGGGTAGCCCATGAAATTAATAATCCAACAGGTTTCATTACAAGCAATCTTTATACTATGACAGAGTATATGAATGCTTACAAAAAATTATTTGATCAAATGGATAAACTTACCACCGAGATAAACTTGAATAATTTTGAATCTGTCTTACCTCTAATTAATAATATTTTGGCTATTAAAGAAGAGGAAGATTACCCCTTTATTCTTAATGATGCATTTCAGTTGCTGGAAGAATCAATTGACGGGGCAAGGCGAATAAAAGTTATCGTTCAGGGACTACGGGACTTTGCAAGACCGAAAAATACACAGTATAAAATTGCTAACTTCAACCATGCTGTTAATGCTGCTCTTAAACTTACTGTGAATGAACTGAAGTATAAATGTGAAGTGGAGAAAAAGTTGGGAGAGATTCCCGACATCTCCTGCCGGTTAGATCAGTTGACACAGGTTTTTGTCAACCTGTTAGTTAACGCGGGTCAGGCAATTAAGGATTATGGGAAAATTATAGTTGAAACCTGTCTGGAGGGAGATAATATTAAAGCTGAAATTTGTGATGATGGAATAGGAATTGAAAAGGAAACTATAGGTAAGCTTTTTGATCCTTTCTTCTCAACCAAACCTGTTGGAGAAGGAACAGGTCTGGGTCTCTTTATCTCCCATGGAATAATAGAAGACCATGGAGGTGCCATCTCAGTGAAAAGTACAATCGGAAAAGGAACATGTTTTACAATTATACTTCCATTAAAGAGGGACACAATATGATGGAACAAAGAACTATTTTGTTTGTAGATGATGAACAGGATATCCTAAGTTCAATAAGACGCAGTCTGACTAAATGGTTAAAAACTGAGAATTTGAAAATAGAAATTGCTGCTTCAGTTCATAATGCTCTTGAAATAATTCGGGATAACAGTGAAGAAATTGCCGTTTTGGTCAGTGATCAGAGAATGCCTGATCTTCGTGGAAGTGAGCTTTCAAATATTGTTGCTAAGAAATACCCGGATATTGTAATAATTATCTTATCGGGCCATTCTGATATGGGTGATATTTCAGACATTATCAGAGCTGATGTTTTTTCTTTCCTTGAAAAACCATGGGAAATAAATATCCTTCAGCATGAGATAATTAAAGCACTTAGGGTTCATCTCCTTAGAAGGGATAACAGGATAATAAGAGAAAAGCAAGCAGAGGAGTTGCGACTTGGGATGGAATTCCAAAAATCCATATTAAGAGTTCCTCTTCCATCTTCAACAAATATAACATTTAATGTTACCTATAAACCTTCTTCCGAAACTGGGGTCGGGGGAGATTATTACGATATTATTGAACAGGATCCAAAACATTTTATTGTTCTTATGGGTGATGTTTCGGGACATGGCATTAATACAGCTTTTCTAACAGCTGTATTAAAATCTATTATCTACCCCGGATATATACAGAACCTGCACTTTCAGACATTTGTACCATCCCGTTTTCTTTGTTGGCTTAATAGTCGTATATGCAGATTTTTGGAGAAATTCCCGGAACTGTTTATTACTTTCTCTGCAGCTTTGATCGATTTGGATGACAATAAATTAATACTGGCAAATGCTGGACAGCCTCCTGTTTTCAAAGTAACTGGAAACGGTATTTCTAAAATTGAAGCTCCTTTAGGGTTGGTGCTCGGAGTAGATAAAGATTATGTTTATAAAGAAAAACAGTTCAATATTGAACAGGGAGAAGGATTGTTTTTCTGTTCGGATGGGATCTATCCCTCCGGGAATGCTTCAGCAGGTTTCAATATAGAGGGGTTTAAGAAGGTCTTAAAAGGCAATTCATCAGATATTCATGATCACAAGCATATTATTAAAGAGATGGAAGATTTAACCCTTCATGAGGTGTGGGATGATGATATAACCATTGTTACAGTTGTTATTTCCTAGAGATTGGGTCATAATGGTTTATATTGAAAGTTATTCACACGTATTTCCATGTTTAAGGATCAAATTAAGGGACGACCTGAATTAATTTATAATGAGAGATTTAATAAAGAAAAAAACTATCTATTTGTTAATATTGGTGATTTTCTTTTCCTGTACCTCCAATTCCGGGGAAAATTCGGATCAGGATAGAAGTGAACAGAATTTTCGGATACCTGAACTTATTCAACAGGAGATCCCGGCGGATGATTTAGGTGACCTTAAAGAGTACAGTTCGTATATCAGTATAATAGAGAAAGGGTCTGTAATACCCGGAATACTCCAGGGGGCAGTACCTCAGGGTATGGCCTATTATTCTGAAAAAGATCTTATGCTTATATCAAACTATATGTTTGATGGTAGGCCCAGCTGTATCACAATCATTGATATGGCTGATGGACTGCTCCAAAAGACCTTTTGGCTTCTGAACCCGGACGGTACAGTTCATATGGGACATGTTGGAGGACTTGCAGTCAGTAAAAAATATCTGTGGATAGCTTCTGGCACAGGTGTGTACTATGTTTCACTGGAGACCTTTGAGAATCAATCAGATAATACAAGTTTGAAGATGACAGCTTTTGTACAGACTGCAGCAAAAGGCTCTTTTGCTACTTACTCTGATGGAATACTGTGGATAGGGGAGTTTACTAGCAGGGATGGTTCTTACAGTGTTCCTGATTTCCATCATTTTAAAACTAATGACGGAAAAGTAAACCATGGTTGGATGGCAGGGTTTACTTTGGATAGGGAATCCGATCTGATTGTTAAAAAAAATATAATTGCTGATATCAGCGAACCTGATTATATTCTTTCCGTCCCTCATGAAGTTCAGGGTTCCGTATTTATTGATGGTAAAATTGTTCTAAGTCAGTCATATGGCAGAAAAAATAACAGCAGAATATCAGTGTATAGTGATGTTCGTAATGAGCCACCCCATAATTCTGTTACCATTGGAGCAGGTGGATCTATTCCTGTTTGGATTCTTGATTCGGGGAATCTGGAAGCGGAGATAATATCACCTCCAATGACAGAAGGGATTGTTGAATATAGGGGATCTGCTGCAGTGCTTTATGAATCAGGATCTGATAAGTACAGGAGTACTGCTAAAACCCCTCAGGATAGAATTCACATACTGACATTAAACACTGATGATTAAGTAAAAACCATTTCTGAATGCATTTCTGCAACATAGGAGAGAGTCTTGTAAATAGAACAGTACTTACAGGCCAGTTCCATAGATTTCTCAAATGCTTTTTTATTGTATTCACTTGTTTTCGCCTTAAATATTATATTGCAATATTTGAGAGTGGTTGGTGTTTCTGTTCTCTTCTCACCAGTAATATCTATTTCAAGTTTTTCATAGCTTAATTTCTTTTTTGATATAATATCTTCAAAAGTTGAGTAAAGGCATGAACCCAGGGACATAAGGAGAAGATCATAAGGTTCAACCTGTTTATCTCCTTCATCAATTTCTATTGTATTTCCCCGATCATTCTTTCCAATTCCCTGAAAGGGCATTGAAAATTCCATAGTTACATGTTTTTTACCAGCCATTCAATTTTCTCCATATTGTTATTATATTTAAATATATTTTAAAGGGATTCCCTTATAAGTTTTATCCATTCAGTACTGTCAGAAGGAATAAATTTCATCAAAAATCCACCTGGATGCTTAAAAATTGTTTCCGAGGGGTTTGATTTTGAGAAGTCAATATTATTGTGACCATAGTTTGTTCTGAAAAGAGTTAAGACGTCTGGTTGTTTATCATCAAAAGATAAAATTGCGGTTATATCATTATCATCAACAATTTTGGAAATAACCGATCTAATAGGTGAAGCCAGTTCTGAAGGGGCTTTTTCCAGATATTTTATGACCTTTATATGATCAACAACAAGAATCTCAATATTTCCAGATTCATTTAACCAGATATCAGCTTTCTGTTTTAGTTTTTCAAAAGAAATTTTATCATCCAATCCTTCTATAAATATTTTAAGGACCAGAAGGGGATCATTCTGGAATGTATTAAGCAATATTCCCTGACCGAAAGTGAAGTAGTCCCGACTTTCGCTGACAAGATGAAAATCATCCAGGCTCATAGCTCCTTTAGTATCAACTTTAGAAACCAGTTTAAAATATTTATGTAATTCTGTATCTTTCAAATGAGGGAAATACTCATTAAAAATTAGTAAAACTGAACTATCAAGTTCTCTATCCTGATGATGATCAAAGAGACCTTTTCCGCTATCCAACACAAGACCGCAGTCAATAAAGTAAGTGTTTTCAGGGATCGTTCCAGTGGAAATAAGGTCTGCTGCTTCCTGAGCATTCATTCGTTCTATGTGTTCAGGTGTTTCGCCAAGATGAAGAGCAAGTAGAGCAGATCCAAGTATTTCATCCATATGGGCTTTTCCGTCGTGGGTGATTATTGTGTATGACATTCGGGGACTCTATCATAAATAAGTGCATCTATACTACAATTGTTTTTATTTTCCATTAACACGGAAATATTTATTATTTTTTTCAAATTTATGCGGATTTCTACAGAGTTGACATATATATCTCTTACTCTGATATAATGTGCAGAAGGGGTAACGATATGGATACTGCATCAGATGATAAAGTTGAACCTTTGTACGGAAATCTTAGCGATTTTCCTAAAATTTACTGCCCTTTTGTACGGCAGACTTTCAAGGTAAATAGAGATGACTGGAAACAATACGGTGCGAAACTTGGGTTAAGATCCCCAGAAGCCTACCTTGTAGTAGACAGGATAAGCCCTGGGTATGAATGGGTGTTTAACGAACCGGAAACATTTGCTGTGGAAAAGCTGGATGGTTCCAATGTTAAAGTACTTACGAAAGGGGGGAGACTGATTAAGCTCCAGAACAGGAAAAATGTTATAGATCCCCTGCAGATAATAAAGGGTAAAACCTTTCTTATTGAAGGTGTACTTATGTCTGCAAGTAAGGGACTTATAAAACCTGATGGTGAACAGGCAGGTGAGTTAATTGGCCCTAAACTTCAGGGGAATCCCTATAAACTTGATATACATGAGTGGTACCCCTTCGATACAGCAATAGATAGGCTTAGGTATAGATCCTTTGATGAGCATGAGAGAAACTTTGATAACTGGAGCAGCTGGTTTAAGGATTGGCTGGTTTCAAGGTATTACACGAAAAGAGCATCTAAATTGGGATTATCAGATAAGGTTATAGCAGAGGGTGTTGTTTTCTACAATCTAAAACGTAAAGCAGAAGGAAAAATCTGGCGGGCAAAATTACGACGTGATATGTTTGACTGGTATATTTCTGATAAAATTGAAATTTACGACTATGATAAGAAAGGCCGGGATGATATTGAGGAACAGGAAAAATTTGACTAAAGAAACACCTGAGGTCGTCTTTAGTTAACCCTAGGTATTATTGAATTATTTTCTATTCAGTAATAATTATTTATTTGTGGGAACAACCTTTACTACAAGAACTTTCTGTCCATTCTGAAGCTCAAAGAGGAAAAGAGGCTTATCTTTAGGAACACCACCTTCATTTGACCAGTCAAAAAAGAGACCTTCGAAATTCTGTAATGCAGTTGAACATTGTTGTTTTCCCTGAACCATTGGGATCAATTATTCCATGGATTTTCCCCGATTCAATTTTAAAACTTACCTTAGGTACAAAATCTCAATTAAATTTAATATTATTGCAGAACATTGTGAACAGCTTTAATATTAAGTATGGTTGAAAGGTCAATACAACAAAAAATAGAGGTATAGACCTATTACATCATAACACTTGATAATATGATAATAATGTTGTAGATTATCATATGAAAGAAAAATAACTTCGTATGAAAGTATTAGGAGTGTGTTATGAGAACAGATATCATTGGTAAAGTAGGAAAAAAAGTTAAAATAGCTGCTGGTTTATTCTGGGCTGATTACGGAAACCTAGGTGCTCAGGTAGCCGAACTTGAATCTGCAGGTGTTGACTGGATCCATCTTGAAATGCGTGATGGGAAATATATGAATTTTAATGCACCCCGGGGAGGCATAGATGTACTGGAAGGGATCAGATCGTATACCAATCTTGAAATTGAAGTTCAAATTCAAATGCTTAGACCCACATTTGACCTTTACAGACAGCTGAAAGAAGCCGGAGCAGACCTGATTACACTGCCTCTGGAAACATCCATGGAGAATACTATACAGGATCTCACTTTTATTAAAGATGCCCTTGGTTTGAAAACAGGAGTATGGGGATGGCAGGGAATGCCCCTGGAATATTTCAGGCAGTATATTCCTTTTGTTAATATAATTGAATATGAATCCAGGGCCCGGTTCTGGCAGAAAGAGGCTGGAAAGACGCCACATCTTATCGATGATATAATGATTGAAAATATTCGTGAACTAAAGAAAATGATAGTAAGTGCAGGTAGGGAGAATGATGTTGAACTGATGGAAGACGGCGGCCTGAATGCTGATAACAGTGCTGCATTCATAGAAGCAGGTATGACAGTTGGTGAGTATTCTTCTCCATTACTTAAGGGGCCCAAAGGGGAACTAAAGGGTAATAGATTCCGGGCTGGTTCCGGACAAATAACAGAAGCAGTAAAAACACTTTGTAAATCTTTGGAAAGTGCTCGAAAGCGATTATAGGAGTAATTAGTTGAAAAAAATTGGAATAGCAATGGCTGGATTTGGTTATATTGGCAAGGTTCATTTACTTGGGTACAAGGATATTCCTCTGATATATCAGAATAAATTGCCCAAAATTGAGATGAAAGCTGTGTGCCGGTCGAGTTCTGAAAAGGCAGCTTTAACTGCAATAGAGAATGGATTTGAAAAAGGGTATTCCAGCTTTGATGAGATGCTGCTGGATAAAGAAATAAATATTATTGATATTGTAACACCAAATTATCTTCATAAAGAACAGATTATTAAAGCACTGGAAGCAGGGAAAGATGTTCTTTGTGAAAAACCCCTTGGATTAAATAGTAAAGAAGCTGAGGAAATTTCTGCAGCTGTTAAAAAAACTGGCAAACAGCTTGGTATGATATTTAACTACCGCTTTATACCTGCCATTCAGCAAGCTAAAAAATTGATTAACGAAGGCCGGCTTGGAAAAGTATACAGTTTCAGAGGAGAATATTTTCATACAGGCTATCAGGATGCCATGCGCCCACTAACCTGGAGAATGCAGAAGGACAAATCCGGAGGCGGAGCACTGGTGGACATGGGGGTTCATGTTCTTGACCTTATACGTTTTCTTTTGGGAGAGTTTGAGACTGTAAATGGTAAGACTCAAACTTTTATCAGGGAAAGGCCTCTCCCTGATAATGCTGGACAAATGGGAGAAGTTACTGTGGATGATGCAGCATGGTTAACAGCCAGTCTGAAGGGAGGAGCAACCGGTACAGTAGAAATATCCCGGTTTGCAACAGGTTCTCTGGATGATCTTAAAATATCAGCTTTTGGAGAAAAGGGTGCCTTCAAATTTGATCTTATGGATGCAAACTATCTCTACTGGTATGACGAAGGGCAGGGATGGAGGCGTATTGAAACATTACAGCATTATGAGGATACAAAGTTTCCCAGTCCCAGATCTATAATAGGCTGGACCAGATTTCATGTAGAAAATCAGTACAGATTTTTGGAGAGTGTTGTGAATGGAAAATCCTTCAAGCCGGATGTTAATGACGGGCTGGCAGTCCAGCGGGTTATTGATGGAATCTATAAGAGTGCCTCAACCGGTTTGAATGTAAATTTGTAGATTCCATTAAATTACTTGTTCCGTTCTAGCAATAATGTCATTCTGAGTGTCTGGCGAAAGGTATGTGAAAAATGCAGAGTAACCGGCAACTCTTACAATAAGATCCCTATATTCCTCGGGATGATTTTGAGCGTTAAGAAGAGTTTCACGATCTATAATGTTATACTGGACATGCCATCCCTTTAAATCGTCAAAGAAACCATGGAGCATGGATGAAAGAAGCTCTCTTTTACCTTGTGATTCCAGCATGGTAGGATTCAGCTTTTGATTTAAAAGAACTCCCCCTGTAATAGAGCTCGTTTCCAGTTTACTTATGCTTTTTAGTACAGCAGTCGGGCCAGATTTATCTGCACCACCGGAAGGAGATGCACCTTCTGCAAGAGGTTTTCCTTTTTTCCTTCCATCCGGAGTGGCAGGTACAACTGCACCGGCAGGAACGTTTCCTGATATGCTGGATGTTCCGGCAAAGTATTTACATCCTATTGGTCCGCAGCCTTCTCTTATGGTCCTGTAGTTTTTAATTTCATCTATATAGTATCCATATGCTTCTTTTATCAATTCATCCACATAGTCATCATCATTACCATATCTTGGAACTGAGCTGATTATAATTTGGCGTAATTTTTCACCCTCCGGATCATCAAAATTTGATTGAATAGCTTTTTGAAGTTCAGAAGCTGTAATTTTTTTTTCTTCAAAAACA
>JAQIBN010000307.1 GCA_027859095.1 Spirochaetia bacterium
TCAAGAGTACTCCTACTTGATTTAATACCCTTGGAAAGAGTTACCTTTCTTTCGAGTAATTCTACGCAAATAGAGCGATCGAATCTCTCAAAATTAAAATGGTTAAAAAACCAGTTCCAGGTATAGGCATAATCTATAGAATGTACCAGATTGACGTGTAGTATCCACCAAGTGCTTTCTTCTGCAAAATAGGGATCATTTTCCCAAATAATTCGTCCTAAACTGGTTGGAAGAAGGTTTTTTTGCGATTTTCCTTTTTCATTTAGTTCGTGTTCAGCTAAGCCAGTAGCAACAAGCCAATGCCTTATAGCCATAGCCATATTTTTACCAACACCCAGATAATCTGCAGATATTTCATGAGTCAGTCGTTTTTCATCCCTGTCTTCATCTTCTACAAGGAGCTTTAACCCTTTATGTAACCAACCTTCTCTAATAAAGAATGTCTGGTGCCCTCCAAACCTCATTGCAACTCCTAAATATCTAAACTATTCATAAATGAACATTGATTTTAATTTTTTATAAACTTCAATAACCCTTTCCGCTGCTCTCATAGCTTCATTTGTAGTATTAAGACTTGAAAAACTAAAACGCAGGCTGCTGAGAGCCTCTTCTTCATCCAATCCGTATGCTGTTAATACAAAAGAAGGTTTCGGAATCCGGGATACACAGGCAGAAGTCTGGGAGCATATAACATTCTGATTATTAGCCTCCGAACCACAGGACGTAAAGATAAGATGCTCCGAATTGGCATTGATAAGATCAGCAACCTGCTCTCGGGCATCTTCAATTAAGGACCTTGTGCTTTCTCCAACTGAATGCGGACTGGAAGGATTTCCAAAGGGTAATCCCATTATTTCATGCATTGCATCAGCTACTTCGGTTAACAGTGGGTATTACACGGGAACAAATTAATCTGTGGTGCAGCCTAAAAACAGAGACACAAAATCTGGAGTTTAAAGAAGCAAAGATCCAATATGACAATAAAAAGTTTTTCAGACACTTGGTTTTCGAGTTAATATTGAAGAAGTACAGCATACTGATGGACGAGTTCTTATTTTTACTATTCCAGCCCGGCCTAAGGGAACAGCCTATTATTATGAAGGAGCCTATTTGATGAGATCGGGTGAATCTTTGGTTCCTATGAGTGAAGATCAATTAAGAACGATATTTGCAGAAGGTCAACCAGATTGGTTGGAGAATAGAGCTAAAACTGATTTAACTGGACAGGGAGTTGTAGAATTACTGGATACCCAGACATTTTTTGAATTACTTAATCTTCCTTATCCTACAAATCAGCAGGGTGTATTATCAAGGCTTCAGGATGAGCGACTGATTGAGAAAAAAGGCAACAAATTTTCCATTTTAAATATTGGTGCATTGCTTTTGGCAAAAAATCTAAAAGAATTCCCCAGCTTAAGTCGAAAAGCTCCTCGGGTTATTGTGTACTCTGGAGAATCCAAGTTGGAAACTTTATCTGATATCACTGGAGAAAAGGGGTATGCAGTTGGGTTTTCTGGTTTAGTGAACTATGTAAACGGGAAGCTTCCTCAGAATGAAGAAATAGAAGGTGCAATCCGAAAAGAAGTGAAACTTCTTCCCGAGATTATCCACTCCCTTCTTAATCGCAGCCTAAATTTGTATCCATTTACCAACAATAGGTAGGGCAAACCCAATAGTCTTTGATATAATTGATTCTGTATTTCCTGTTCCTACATTAAATGCAAATATATAGCCAGAAACAGCAAAATACTCCCTGCTAAAACAAAAAGATGCCAGATTGCATGATTAAAAGGAACTTTTTTTAATCCATAGATTATTGTTCCCAAGGTATAACTTAACCCTCCGCTGATCATAAGAATAATAAAAGGACGTGTAACGGTTTCCATAAGGGGCTTCCAGATAAATACTGCCATCCAGCCCATTATTATATAAAACAGAACATGAAGAATACCGTATTTATCCCAGAAAAATAGGGTGAAAGTAATACCTAAAAGGGTTAGAGCCCATTCTATACCAAAAATTGCCCATCCTGCGGCGCCGCCTATAGTAAGAAGTACCGGTGTATAGGTACCTGCTATAAGAAAGTAGATAGTAGAATGGTCCATTATTCTGAGTATTCTTTTTATTACCGGTCCCTTAGAGAGATGATAAAATGTTGAGGATGAATAAAGAAGTACCATAGAAAATCCAAAAATCAGCACAGCCGTAAGGGACACCTGAGAATCTGTAGCTGATACTTTAAAAACCATTAAAATTATTGCAGTAATGCTTAATAGAATCCCTAGTCCATGTGTGACTGCATTGGCAAGTTCTTCCTGCTTATTATCGTAATTATGGAGAGAAATATTTTTTATTAGCCAGGAGCTGAATTTTTTATCTTTCATAATTGTTCTGAACCTCTTGTAATTATATCAATGTTGTATAACTTTTTATTTAATAACTCAATCCTAATTTGTATTAAAATATCTAAGAAATCAATCAACAAAAAGGTGATTTACTCCATGATCACTAATTCATAAACAAGTAATTCATTGGCAGTAAGAAATCTTTTTTTACTGAACTATCCCTGTACGGCAAGTTCAACTGTTTTATTTAATCAGTCTTTAAAACTATAGTTTTTTTTCGATCCTGATATTGAAGTTGAGGGTCAATAAGTATATACTCGAAATATAAAATTTACCATTATCGGGAGGGGTTTGGTGAGGGCAAAAAATTCTCTGACACCATTAGGAAGAAAAATTTTCCTTGATAGATACGCATTAAAAGATGCAAAAAAAGAAACCATTGCAGTAGGTGATACTGTAATAGTTGTTGTTAATAAGGCTACTGGCCAACGTGAAATTGGAAAAATTGAAGCTATAGATGGAAAAATAGTAAACGTCAAGCTTGAAGATGGAGCTGAGCAGGAACTATCCATAGAACAGTTGGATAAACCTATTGAGACCCATCCCTCAATGATGATTGAAAGGGTTGCTACTGCACTTGGACAGAGCGAGAGTGATGATTCCAGATCAGAGTGGGTTGAAAATTTTAAGTGGCTCCTTGATGACTGGCGTTTTGTCCCTGCAGGAAGAATACTAACCGGTGCAGGAACAGATCAAAACCTTACTTTTTATAATTGTTATGTAATTCCTTCTCCATCAGATAGCAGGGGCGGGATTATGGAAACTCTCGGGTTTATGACAGAGATTATGTCCAGAGGTGGAGGGGTTGGAATTAACCTTTCTTCATTAAGACCTCATCATGCATATGTTAAAGGTGTTAATGGACGCTCCAGTGGTTCAGTTTCCTGGGGAGCGCTCTATAGTTATGTAACGGGGCTCATAGAACAGGGCGGTAGTCGCCGAGGTGCGCTGATGCTAATCCTTAACGACTCACACCCTGATATCCTGGATTTTATAGGCAGCAAACGGGAAATGGGTCAAATAACCAATGCCAATATCAGTGTTGCAATAAGTGATGCCTTTATGGAGGCTGTAAAAGCTGATGGAGACTGGGATCTTGTATTTCCCGACACAAATGATCCTGATTATGATGAAAAGTGGAAAGGTGATTTGGCTGAATGGAAAAAGGCGGGCAAATCAGTAATAACACATAAGACTGTTAAAGCCAGAATAATCTGGGATGCAATAATTGAAAGTGCATGGTCCAGTGCAGAACCCGGTATCTTTTTTGTGGATCGATATAATCAGATGAGTAATTCATATTACTATTCTACAATTCAATGTACTAATCCATGTGGTGAGCAGGGGCTTCCTCCATGGGGAGTATGTAATTTAGGTGCCCTTAATCTTTCCCGTTTCGTCGAAAATGGAAGTGTTGACTGGGATTCCCTTAGGAAGGGTGTACGATATGCTGTTCGTTTTCTGGATAATATTATAGATACTACTCCTTATTTCTTTGATGTTAATAAAGATCAGCAAATGTCTGAGCGGCGGATAGGTCTTGGTACCATGGGTCTTGCAGAAATGATGATTGCTTTAAAAATACGTTATGGAAGTGAAGAATCTGAAAAATTTATAGATAAACTGTTTAAATTTATCGCAGTAGAATCATATCTTGCCAGCAGTGATTATGCTAAAGAGAAGGGAAGTTTCCCCATGTTTGATGCTGATAAATACTTAAAAAGCGGATTTATGAAGGGAATGCCTAAGGATGTCAGGGACAGAATAAAAGAGAATGGAATTAGGAATGTAACACTTCTGACTCAGGCTCCAACGGGTACAACAGGTACAATGGTTGGAACTTCTACGGGTATCGAACCTTACTATTTTTGGGAATGGGAACGTAAAGGCAGGATGGGTTCACATACTGAGCGAGTACCTGTTTATGATGAATGGATAAAAACAGCTGGTGATAAACAGCTGCCGGATTATTTTGTAACAGCAATGGACCTTTCGCCGGAAGATCATGTAAAAGTTCAGGCTGCAATTCAGAAATGGGTCGATTCAAGTATTTCAAAAACAAGTAATACTCCTAATCACTATTCCATTAGTCAGACAAAAGATCTTTATCAGCTTATGTATAATACAGGTTGTAAGGGTGGAACTATTTATAGAGATGGTTCTAGAGATGAACAGGTTCTGTATGCAAAAAAAGAGGATGAAGATAAGCCAAAGGAACAGCCCATAACTGTTGTTGATATTAAGCCAAGGGTAAGACCAACAGTTCTCTTTGGAACAACATATAAAAAACATACTCCTATTGGGACAGCATATATTACAGTTAATGCAGGAAAGGGTGCTATTAAAGAACCTTTTGAAGTATTTATAAATGTAGCCAAAGTCGGGTCTGATGTTGCTGCTGATGCAGAAGGACTTGGCCGACTTATCAGCCTTATTCTTCGTATGCCAAGTCCTCTCTCTCCTCTTGACCGAGTAGGAAGTGTTATTGGGCAGCTTAGATCAATAGGATCCGGTAGACATCACGGCTTTGGGAAGAACAGGGTAATGAGCCTTCCTGATGCTGTAGCTCAGGTTCTGGAAGAACATATTGGAAAAACAAATAATGATAACTATCCTGTATTGCCGGATGAAGAAGATGAACTTGCAGCACAGCAGAAGCAGTTTTCTTTTGCTGAACCTGTAGCTGACCTCTGTCCTGTTTGCGGTAATGCCACATTTATGTTTATAGAAGGTTGTAAAAAGTGTCATTCCTGCGGGCACAGTGAGTGCTAGGGGAAAAATAAATATAGTCTGAAGGTGCTGATTTTTTGTCTGGGCGTTCCCCCATTGTAGGGACAGGTCGCGACCTGTCCCTACAATGGGGTCAGGCTGCTCCGGGGTTCCGTTTGTTATTGCATGGACGCCCACAACAGGGGCGTCCCTACAATAACAAACCGCTACGCGCCCTGCGTATCCTTAACGTATTTGCTGAGGTTTGTTATTTTATTCCTAACAGACCCAGTATTTCACCCTTAGCTGGGGTATTGTAAAACCGTTTACCTTTCACTTCAATTACCGGAATAGAATAAACCTTGTCTTTAATAGAAGATTTTAAGTGAGTAATAATTTCAATTTCTTTTATAGTAATTTGAGGATGTTCGGATTTAAGTTCCTTTAAAAATCTTGATGTTGGAATACACTTTGGGCATATTGCTGATTTATAGTATAAAATTTCCATATTAATTTCCTTTGATTGCGTTTATTTAGTTTCCAGCATTTCATGAGCTTTATAAGAACTTCGTACGAGAGGTCCACAAGCCGCATCTTTAAAACCCATTTTTATTGCTGCTTTCCTGTATATTTCAAATACATCAGGATGTACATATTCAATAACAGGGTGATGATCTTTTGTTGGTGCAAGGTACTGACCTATTGTTAAAAAATCACATTCAACATCTCTTAAGTCTCTCAAAGACTGAAGTACTTCTTCCCGAGTCTCTCCAAGACCAACCATCATTCCTGATTTTGTATAAATTTCATCTGTTGTTTCTTTGACCCTTCTTAGTAATTCCAGTGATTGCTCATATTTTGCTTGGGGCCGAACAGCCTTATACAATCTTGGAACGGTTTCTATATTATGATTAATAATTATCGGTTTTGCATCTATTACGGTATTTAGAGCGTCTCTGTTCCCCTTAAAGTCAGGAATAAGAACCTCTATTGAAGCAGTGGGTGAAGCTTTTTGTATTTCTCTAATAACGTCCGCAAAGTGAAAGGCTCCTCCATCGGGAAGATCATCTCTGGTTACTGAAGTTACAACCACATATTTTAATTTTAGTGCCTTTACAGCATCAGCAATGTGTTTAGGTTCAAGCATATCTACTGTCTGACCAGGACCTGTTGCAATGTCACAGAAAGAACATCCTCTGGTACAGACACTACCTAATATCATAAAGGTTGCTGTGCTTTTATTAAAACATTCCATTCTGTTTGGGCAGCTTGCTTCATGGCAAACAGTTGTTAATCCAAACTTGTCGAGAGTTTTCTGTACATGGTTAAGGTTTTCACCGCCCTGCATTTTTATACGCAGCCATTCCGGTTTTTTCAGGTGCTTACTATTATTGCTCATTAATTATTTCTACATCCTCATAGTTGAAAATTTCTGCAAGGTATTTTCCTGTTAGATGTTTTATTTTTTCCATCTCCTGGTCTATACCTGTTATTTTTTTTATGGAGGTAACTCCCTTATCAGTAATTCCGCATGGAATAATCCAGTTAAAATGATCAAGATTTGTATTTATGTTAAAAGCAAATCCATGCATGGTAACAGCTTTATGAATAGAAATACCTATAGCTGTAATTTTTTCATTTCCAACCCAGACCCCTCTGTGTTTAAGATCTCTGTCAGCAACTATTCCATATTCCTCTTTAAGAAGTTTAATAAATATTTCCTCGACTTTGGCAATAAATTTCTTTAATTCCCTCTGTTTTTTATAAAGATGAAAAATAAGATACCCTACTAGCTGTCCTGGTCCATGATAGGTTGCTTCTCCACCTCGGTCAATTTCATAGAGTCCAATACCCTGACTCTTTAACCGTTCATCTGAAAGGACAATATGATGATCTTCTGTTCGCTTCCCTTTAGTAATTACAGGAGGGTGTTCAAGAAGAATTAGAGTGTCGTTTATTTCTTCGTTTTGTCGTTTTGCAAGAAGTTCTTTTTGGAGTTTAAGGGCTTCTCCATAGTCCATTAATCCCTTGTTTAGTATTGTCAGTTTCATGGGGGGGATTATATATGAAAAAATATATTTAATGAAGACTTTATTAGATAATTGAAATTATAGAAGATTACAAAATTTATAAGAATAAATTTGACAGCAATCCAGTCTAGGTGTATACTGTTCATATAAAAGAACACTGTTCATATATAGGAACTGATTTGGTTAATTCTGTACTAAAAGCTGTTAAAATTCTCGAAATAATTGGTCGAAGTAAACCCTTGGGTATATCTGAGATAGGCAGGGAGCTTGATATTCCAAAGAGCAGTACTCATAATCTCTTGCAAACTTTGGAAAGTGAAGGTTTTGTTGAAAGAAATCAAGACACAAATAAATATAATCTTGGAACTAGACTTATTGAACTGGGATACCGTGCTCAAAATGATCTTGCCATATGCCGAATTGCAAAACCCTATTTAAATGGAATAAATCAGGAAACTGATGAGACTGTACATTTAACAATTCTGGATGGTGAAGAAGTTCTCTATGTAGATTGTGTTGAGTCAAAACGGCGAATGCGAACATATTCTGTAATAGGTATAAAAGCACCTCTTTACTGCACAGCTGTAGGAAAAGCTATTATGGCGGAACTTCCTGAGAAGAATATAAAGAATATTATTAAGACCAGGGGTTTGAGACGGCTTACTGACAGCACTATTACTAATGCAAGTAGCCTTTTTCAGGATTTATTGGAAACCCGTACCAGGGGATATTCTATTGATAATAAAGAACATGAAGATCAGCTTATATGTGTTGGCTCGGTTATAAGAGATGCTAGTGGTGAGGCTTTTGCTTCTCTAAGTGTCTCCGGGCCTTCGGATAGAATGACAGAAGAACGAATTATTCATATCGGTGGTCTGGTAAAAAACGCAACAAGTGAAATTTCCAGGAAACTGGGTTTTAGAGAATAGCAGTCCTTGAGGATTGTAAAATATTTTAGGAGGGTTTATGAAAACCAAAGTAATGTTAATAGTAGCTGTTTTATTTCTACTTGCTTCCTACTCCTTTGCAGGTGGCGGTAGTGAAACAGCAGAAGAGGTTGTAAAACCTGTCAGAATTACATTTTCATCAGTAAGTGTGCCTGGTGATGCGCATACAAGAGCAATGCAGGTGTTTAAACTTGAACTGGAAAGAATTTCCGGTGGTGAAATGGAAGTAGAAGTTTACCATTCTGCACAGTTGTTTTCCCAGGAAGGTGAACAGGCCGCTGTAAGAAAAGGTACTGTAGACATGATCTATACTTCACCTCCATGGCTTGCAGAATTTATTCCTTATCTTTCAATGTTTGGAGCAGTTTATACCTTCAGTGGTTATGATCATATGACAGCTGTTTACAATGGTGAACTTGGAGATAAAATTTTTCAGGATGTTGTAGATTCACAAGGGATTCGACCTCTTGGAGCTTTCTATCTTGGAACAAGGCAGCTTAACCTTGTAGAAAAAGTTGGACCAGTTAGAAGCCCTGCTGATATGGCTGGTGTTAAACTTAGAACTCC
Source organism: Spirochaetia bacterium (assembly GCA_027859095.1). Classification (GTDB taxonomy): domain Bacteria; phylum Spirochaetota; class Spirochaetia; order B11-G9; family B11-G9; genus JAJRQE01. Next base: position 8,659 of record JAQIBN010000307.1, read on the forward strand.
GGGATCTCCTTCATGGATAGCTCTTGGAAAAGCTCTTGGTGGAAATCCAACTCCTATGTCTTTCAGTGAAGTTTATATGGGTCTTAAGACTGGTGCTATAGAGGGACAGGATAATCCTCTTCCCACAGACAAAAATGCAAAGTTCTATGAAGTTACAAAGTACATAGTTCTTACTAATCATGTTGTAGACACAATTTGGCCAACTATGAATGAGAAAAAATGGCAGAGTCTTAGTGCTCAGCAGCAGGAATGGGTAAATCAGGCAGTTGCAGTAGCTGGTGATGCCTGTGATACACAGGTTCTTGAAACTGAAGCTTCAATTCTGGATTTCTTTAAAGGTGAAGGCATGATTGTAATTGAAGATCCTGATAGAGCAGCATTTCAGGAATATGCTAAAAATTCATACATCAATGACAGCCCTGATATTTCAGAAAGCTGGGATATGGATATTTACGAACAAGTTCAGTCATATAAATAGTAGACAGTAGTTATTTCGGTTCCGGTTACTATGCCGGAGTCGGATAATTTTTCAGTTTGTAGAAATGTTTAGGTAGATAGGCTGAAGGCGAAGAAGGCTATTAGGTAAGAGAGAAAATAGATAGACTCCCCTAAAAGCCTTCAGCCTAAATACCTGAGTTATCATCATAGGAGATTTAAATTGAAGGCAGCAGGCATATTTAAACGGACTGGTTTAATAGTACTCGATATAATAGAAATTTATATCCCGTCTTTTACATTTATACTTTTGTTTATTGCATTTCTACTGCAAATTTTTTACAGATACTTTCTTGTGCCTTTGACATGGCCTTTGGAACTGACCCTTCTTTGTTTTATCTGGACAGCCCTGCTTGGTGGTTTATATGCAAAGCGAGACAACTCACATGTTCAGTTCACAATTGTTTACGATATGGTAAAACCAAAGACACAGTTGTGGATGCGGCTTATTGGAAACTTCATGCTTTTTGTTTCATTCTGTATTGCCCTCTATCCTTCGTACGATTATGTAGTATTTATGGCATATAAAAAATCCAATGTAATGAGAGTTCCTATGAACTGGGCTTATTCACCCTTTGTAGTCTTTCTCGTTTTTATGATAGGCAGACTTGGGTATGACTTGTTTACTGACTTTAAGAAATTAAGAAGAGGAGAATTATAGTATGAATATTGCACTCATTGTATTTTTCCTCTCGTTTATTTCGATTTTTATACTTCGCATTCCTATTGCACTGGGTATGATGATGACATCAATTTTTTATTTTACAATTGCCCAGAGTCCTGCAGCTGAAATTGCCATGACTGCTACTCAGGTATTAACTGGTCTTAATTCCAATTTTATACTTATTGCAGTACCCTTATTTGTTTTTATGGCTCAGGTTATGAACAGCGGTAAGGTCACAGAGATGATTTTTAAATTTGCAAATGCAACTGTTGGAAATAAAAAAGGTGGACTTGGTCATGTTAATGTTGTTGCATCTATTATTTTTTCGGGGATGACTGGTTCTGCTCTTGCAGATGCTTCAGGATTGGGAATGATGGAGATTAAGGCCATGCGTGAGCATGGTTATGATGATGGGTTTAGTTGTGCAATTACGGCAGCCTCGGCAACTATTGGCCCCATCTTTCCCCCAAGTATACCCATGATTTTCTATGCAATGCTCTCAGGTGCTTCCATCGGAGCGCTGTTTGTGGGTGGGATGCTTCCCGGCTTAATAGTTGGATTTGCCTTAATGATCTATATTGCATTTATTGCAAATAAGAGAAATTACCCAAGGGGAGTAAAAATTGCATTTAGAGATGCTATATTATTAACTGTAAAAGCATTCCCTGCTTTGTTTTCGGTTATTGTCCTTTTGGGAGGAATATATTCCGGAATAGTAACCCCTACAGAAGCCGGGGCTTTGGCTGCGCTATATGCAATACTAATTTCAATTTTTATTTATAAGGCCCTTGGTTGGAAGGAGCTCGTAAATATTGTATTAGCCACAGTTAAAACTACAGGAATACTTTCATTGTTAGTTGGGAGCGCATTTGCATTTTCATACATTATAGCCATTGAGCATATTCCTGATGCAGTTGCAAATCTTCTTTTGACAGTAACAACAAATAAATACATACTGTTATTATTAATTAATATTATGTTTCTTATTTTAGGTATGTTTATAGATACTATGGCAATAACACTAGTATTTATTCCTATTGTTCTGCCTCTTGTTGAAGCTTTAGGTATAAATCTTGTACATTTTGGTGTAGTTATAACCCTTAATATGATGATAGGTCTTTCAACCCCTCCTTTTGGAATGCTTTTATTTGTGGTGTCCGGAATTTCAGGGACACCCTTGAGGACTGTAATTAAAGAAATATTTCCAATGCTTCTTGTTTTATTCGGAGTGTTGTTTTTGATAACCTATGTGCCATGGTTTGTAATGGTGGTTCCCAATTTTCTTGGAATGTAATTTGAAGAGGTAAATATGGAAAATAATAGAAAAGCTGAAGTATGGCCTACTATGGTAACTCCTTTTAAGGAAGACCTGTCTATTGACTATGCTGCTCTTGAAAAACTGGTGGAATGGTATATTGAACGGGGAGTCTCTGGCTTATTTGCAGTTTGCCAGTCCAGTGAAATGCACCAGTTGAGTCTAAGAGAGCGTGTTGAGCTCTCTTCTGCTGTATTGAAGTTAAGCGCAGGAAGGGTTCCTGTTATTTCCTCGGGGCATATTTCCAGTTCCTCCCCGGATCAGATAGAAGAGATAAAAGCAATTGCAGACACTGGTGTAGATGCAGTAATACTTGTTACTAATCTCTTAGCAGGAGAAGCAGAGCCTGATTCAGTCTGGCAGAAAAGAATGGAGGTGATTTTGTCCAGTATACCCGGGGATATAAACCTGGGATTGTACGAATGTCCTTTTCCATATAAACGGCTTCTAAGTAATGAACTTATAGATTGGATTATTTCCACAGACAGATTTGCTTATCTTAAAGATACTTGCTGCGATCTTGATACAATTAAAAAAAGAGCAGAAATGTCTTCCGGCAGTAATCTAAAACTTTACAATGCAAATGCTGCATCCCTTCTTGGTTCCCTCAGAGTAGGATATTCGGGTTACTGTGGTATAATGACGAATTTTCACCCGGAACTATATGTGAAACTATGTGAGAATTGGTCCGATGCTACAAATGAAATTGAAAATTTACAAAATTTTATAGGGCTAGCTTCTGTTATTGAATATCAGTATTACCCTGTTAATGCAAAGTATCTTCTTCAGCTGGAGGGGCTCGGTTTTACACTGAAGAGTCGAAAACAGAATTATTTGGGGCTAAACAGTTCTATGAAGATGGAAGTGGAACAGATGAGGAATTTAACATGTTACTATAAATTTTAAGTTATACTATCCAAGAATCCTTCTTCCAAATGCAGACTCCACAAAATGTATCAGGGGAGTGTAGTCAATCTGCCCCTCTTTAAGACATCCGGAAACATCAATGGCTCTCATCTGTTCAGATTTTGAAATTAGTTCCAAGGCAAGATGGAGTTCCCGGGCTGTTAAGCCTTCGCTGTTATTATCCCCTACATCCTGACAGAAACTTAAGTAGAACCCATGTGTCCCGGAACAGGCAGTACGTAATGCTCTTCTTGTTACTTCTCTTATTCCCAGAAGGTCAATCTCTTCCATTGTAAAAACAGTCAGGTTAAGTCTTCGGATAAGATCAGACTCCTCTTTTTCAGCTTCCTGCAGTCCAATTATAACTATATTTTCAGGAGAAAAATCAGAACTCATATTCATTTTATCATCAATAAGTCCAAGGGCGGTGGAGAGAATTTTTCTGTCCGCTTCAGCTGATTCAGAAACCATCAGGGAAGCATGTGAATCAAGAATAATCAGCCCGCTTTGCCCCAGAACATTTTTCATTGCAGTCATTCCGGAAAGGGTTACTCTCTGGGGGCCGGCAATAAAAGGCACAGTTCCAGTTTTGAATGATTGTTCTATATTTTCAGGAGTTGAAGTAAAAGGCCCTGTTACTTCAACTCCCAGCGATTTCAGTCCTGATTTTATTTCCGGTGTATTAAATACTGGAGATGAACCAACCATGGCAATTTTATTTTTGATTGTACTGGTACTGGACAGCAGAGAGTTTTTTAGTACATATGCAGATGTCATTCCTGCAAGAAGTGCTCCGTAGTTAAGTGTAAAACCCATTTTATTTCCCAACTGAGGTTTTGTATCGGCTTCAGTTATATTTACCAGAAGATGATCACTGGAAGCTCCAATTATAGATAGCGAGTTATCAATTAGAGAAAGACCACCAACATCAACATCTTCTCTTCCAATATTCAAAATACCTCTTACCATTTCTCCCTTATCTTCAATAACAGGTTTCCCTCCAAATGCATCCATTCCAGTTTCACCGATTGGAATTGATGGTTTGGTTTTAATTTCTATCAGTTCAGCTTCCAGGGTAAATGCATCAAATGATGTCCCAGACCATCTTTTCCCATATGCTGTTTCTCTTCCCAGCATTATTGCTTCACCAATTCTCAGTTGGTTAATTTCTTTTGGCATTTTTCTCTGCCTTACAAGTTCAAGAGAGGATGAATTCCCACCCGAAAGAATATCCAGTTTTATGTTTAGTGAATCCTCAATTCTATGAGCATGATCAACTAACACCTGCATATTTTTTACTGATGGCAGAACACCTCCATAACATGTTAGATTTGTTCCCAACCCAGACAACTTTACTCCTGGAAGCCCGACTGTTTCAGTTGCTATTTGTAATAGATCATCAGGCCATATGCCTTCGCGAAGATCTCCAAGATCCAGCATTAAAATAACCCCATGGATTTTTCCTTTTTTATCAGCAGTTCTGGATAGTTCTTTTATTACAGAGAGTTCGGAGTTCAGGCTTATATCCACTGAATTAACAATTTCATCAACACCGGATAAGGGTGGAATTCTAAGAAGTGTTATAGGATGGTTTATACCACTCATCCGGAGTCTGTTAATATTCTCAATTCGGGATTCACCTATCCCTTTTACTCCACCGGTAATCATTGCTTTTGCAACAGAAGGCATACCGCATGTAACTTTGGAAACACCTATTACATCAATGTCATATTCACCACAAAAATCTACAATTGCTCTTGTGTTATCTTCTATCTTTTTTAAGTGTATAGTAATAACTGGTCCTGACATTAATGAAGGGGTCATAATATTTCTCCCAATTTAAGACCTTGTTTTAATAATTTGACTGAAGCTGCCGGGAACTGTTTTGACAGAACTCCCAGGCTAGCCATGGTGTAGTTCTTGTCAATGAGGAATGTTGTTCCATCTCCAGGATAAAGTTTTTTAACCCCAGTGTTTTTAATCATTTTTTGCATAATTTCTATTCCATTATTCAGTCTTGTCAGGGCTCCACCAGTACCAATGCAGTATTTAATTGCCGTAAGATCCCGTCCTTCTGCTATTTTAGTTTTTCCCTGAGGACCATATAAATCTCTGAATGAACCAGCATGCCTGGCAAGAGCAGTAACAGCTGCAGTCTGGGTTAGGCTATGGGCCAGGTTTTTTTCTATATCAGTTTTTGGGATTGGGCCTAGCTTTTGAACAGATTGAATCAAATTACTTTTTAATTTTTCACTTTCCGGATTATTATCTTTCCTGTTGCCTATTAAAAGCTTAAGGACATTTTCCCTGTTTATATAAATTCCCAAATCCCCCTCAACTGTTCTTTTAGCATAGGGTTCAGGGCTTATAAGAATCCTGTTTATTTCTTCACTACCCGAAGTAACTGAATGGATATCAGTTGTAGCTCCCCCAATATCAATTACCAATAGATCTCCAATTTCCTCTTTAAGAATTTCAGCTGCCAGCATTACACCCCCAGGGGTAGGTACAATCGGTCCATCTACCATATATCTAATATGCTCCATTCCCGGAGCATGAATAATATGATTCTCAAAAACTGCCTGTATTATTTTTCGGGCAGGAGCAATTTGCAGATCATCAATCCGGGGATAGACATTATCTACAACTATAAGTTTGCCCTCATAATTTGCAAATATATTAGTAATTTCTATTTGATTCTCAATATTCCCTGCATAGATAACAGGAATTTTAAGTGAAGCAAGGTTTAAGGCATTACAAATTGTCTGGGAATTTTGCAAGGCAGTATTTCTTTCCCCATAATCAACTCCACCGGCAATCATAATAATATTTGGATTTATGCTGATCATTCTATCAATATCACTTTGTCGCATATTCCCAGCAGTTATCTGATGTATATTTGCACCTGCTCCCAGGGCTGCTTCTTTTGCAGCTTTTACAGTCATGTCATAAACCAACCCATGAACTGTCATTCGTAATCCACCTGCCGCACTGGATGTTGCCAAAAAAGAGTTCCAGGTAATTTCGGAAGGTCCTTCGGGGAGGCTTTCTTTAAGATTTTTAATGGCAGAATCAAGGCCTATTCTTACATCCCCCTGTTCAATACTTGTTGGAGCCGTGCCCTGCCCTAAGAAAACAGGGTTTGTATAATCAACCCTATCAAAAGCATTTACCAGAGTTGTAGTGCTTCCAATTTCAGCTACCAAAACATCAATATTCACTATCATTCTTTTCCTTAATTGCTTTCTTTAATTTCCTTCCTTCGTTTTACAAGAAAAGTTGCCACGTTAATACCCTTTGTACTTCGACCAAATCCTGCATCTATACCCTGTTTGGCAGCTATTTCCGGTGAAACCTGAGTTCCTCCTGCAACAAGAATTATCTTATCCCGTATTCCTTTTTCGATGCATAAGTTATGTAGATCTTTCATACTTTTATAGTGTATATCATCATGACTGATGATTGTTGAAATAAGAATAGCATCTGCATTAGTCTCAATTGCTGCATCTATTAGTTTCTCAAGGGGGACGGAGGTTCCAAGGTAATGGCAATCAATTCCAAACCCTTCAATCCCACCATGTTTTATATCTATTATTTCTCTTAAGCCCACAGAGTGTTCATCTGAACCTACTGTTCCTGCAACAATGGTCATTGGTTTTTCTTTTATTATAGATCTGATTTCATCCTCTGTCATAACTTCAGGTTCCGGTGGAATGTCAAGTTTTGCAGTGTCTATTGTAAAATCAACCCTGCCTTTAATCTCTACTCTTGTCCCCTCGGCTGGGTGCATTACTTCTACATGGATAACTTCAACATCAGTAAGACCCATTTTTTTCCCTATTTCTATGGCTGCAAATGATGCTGTTCGTTTATCAGTCGGTAGAAACATTGTTGTTTGTACAATGCCGTCTCCCTGCCACTCCATTTCGGGCATTATTTTGGAACTGTTACGGAGTTCCTTTGTTCTCTCCATACGTACATTTACATTATCTTCTTCATCCAGTTCATCGATGAAAATTATTTTATCAGGGGCTTCAAAGGTACTCCCTCCAATAAGAGAAGAAGGATTGTTTACAGCTTCCTTTCCAAAAGGAGCAAGATTGTTATATCCAAAGTGAGCTGTTACAGGAGCCATATAGTCCTGGTCTCTTTCATAAACTGTGCCGGCACCGATACCTCCGTCAATTTTTCGTGAAATACCATCGCCGTTTCTTTCGGGATATTCGCCGGAATCAACAAAAAATCCTTTTTCTACTGCTTTGAAATAACCACCTTTTTCGATCATTTCTTCAAGGAAAAGTACGGCTCTCTCTTTTAGCTCTCTTACTTTATCCCCAAGCTCGCTGTTGTGTCTCTTTATTTCCAGCATTGTCCCCAGGCCGTCCATTCCTGCAAAAGCCTGCTTAGCTGTATCGGTTCCTTCCATGTTGTAGATATGCCAGGGAACATTCCTTCCTTCGTCCGGGGTTATTGTAGACTGTATATCAGCAGATGTAAGTTCTGATATTAAAAGATTCAAAGTGTGTGAGACAGTTGCTTCCCGGGTGGATGAGCTCATGTATTTCGTGTTTTGCTGGGCTCTCATTTTGTACTCTTTAAATACTTCTCTTAGGGCAACTGCATATGGCAGATCCATTCGCATACAGGGTGCCGGAGGGGCTGTCGGCGGTACAGTAGAGAGACATATATTTTCTTTTTTAATTCCTGACTTAACTGAAAAAATACAGTTTATACCATGCTGTACCATTAGCTCCGGCATAACCTTCCAGGCTTCCCTGGCTGTGGCGTTTGCATTATGAGCTCCGTCTATCTGAGCAATCCCCGCCCATGCAATCATTTTTTTTGCAACTGCTGCATCTACAAAACTTCTTATCATATTGATATTTCTGTAGATTACATTGTACTGAGGGTCCTGATGTGCACCATTTACACCTTCTTCTGCAAACATGACGGCCATTTCGGGGCCGGCCACACCGCTTATATATGAGTGGTAGTTAATTGGCCGGCCAACTTCATCTTCTATAAGATCCAAGGCTTTTCGCTGTGCTCTGATTTGTTTTCTTGTTATTGGGACACCGCCAATTCCCTGAGGTGTTCCTTCAATAAGCCCTTCCATGTGACTTTGACCTGCTGTTCGGATAACCATTAAGTGGTCTGCACCATGCCAGGCTGCCATCCTCATTCGCCGGATATCATCTTCGAACCTACCCGAAGCAATCTCTGTTGTTATAGAGCAGGATGGCTGGGGATCTATGTTGTCGAAGTAGTGAGCAGCCGGGAGAGGGACGGAGGAAGAGAGTTTTTTGGATGTTTCAAGGTATGTGAATTTTCCTATCTTTGTAGCTTTACTGTGATCAGAGAAGACGCGATAAATCGCGTCTTTACTATCGGAAGAGATGTGAGATGTTGTGCCTCCTTCGGAGGACCTCCATATCCAGTTGCGTCTTCTTGGGTGGTAGTCTTTAAGGTCTTTCAGGATATTTTCGATGTCCAGTTTTTCGTTTGGTATGAGTTTATCCATTAGATCTGTCTCCCAGTTGAGGCGAACGGCTGGGGGTGCATTGCCAAGCAGTGAGCTTGCGAACGACCAGGCCGTTCGCCCTTACTGTTGGATTTTTCTCAAAGAGGATATCGACCTCATCCCAGAGTTTTCCTTCTGCAAGTTGTAGTCCTGCTTCTCTTATTTTGATGCCTTTTGTTTTTGCAGTTTTATAAACAATATGACCAGCCCCTTTTCCTATAAGACCATGATCCAAAACCTGCTGCACTATTGCTGTTGATTCCAGACTGGAAAAACCCATTCGCAAGAGAACTGATCGTTCAATAGAGGGGCTGGTATGAGTTTCTGCAAGTTTGATTACTGGATCCATTAATTTTTCTGTTAACTCCCAGAATCTGGCTTCCAGCTGTTCCTCTGTGAGATCTTTTAAATGTTCTCTTCTTTTCAGGTAATCATCTCGTCGTTCCATTGCTCTTTCCATTATAGTTTCCTTTTACAGCGCGATATCTTTAATGAAATTTTTAACTGTTTTTATGCTGCTTTTTGTTTCATCAGCAAGAAATTTGATATCTTTATCTGTAAGATTTTTATAATTTTCATTATTAATTTCTTTTAAACTATTTTTAATCAGGGATAATCGTAATTTATCAAGGTCCAGATCCAGAACTTTTATTATAGATGGATGGGCTGGTAGAATGATTGTTTTCCCAGGAACCTCATCTATGGGATTCCCCAAACTAATCTCGATGCCATTGTTTCTTGCAAAGGTTAATTGAGGTTGAATGTGCTTTCCCGCTCCTGTATATTCAGTTTCCTGGACAACGATTGTCTGATTTTCTCCCATGTTTTGGGCTATTACAAATGAAGCAGCTAAAGATACATTTCCTGCGGGGCCTCGTTCCAGACCTTCCAGCTGCGCAAGAGCTTCTGTCATATAAAAGACTTCCCCTTGATTTACTGTTACATATCTGTCCATATATCTTAGGGGGCGTGCTGCAGATCTGGGGACATCAGATCTGTCAGGAACAGTTGTGAATGGAATTCCGAAACCTGTATGACCGGTTGTAAAGGACTTTTTATTGAAGTCTCTGTCACTAGCCATATGGAGACCTTTAAGATTGACACTGGCGGCAATTATTTCCGTTTTATCTGCTCCGGCTTTTATCAACCCTCTTGCTGTACCGGTTAAATTTCCACCACCTGCATTTGTTATAACAACCGCATCAGGATTTTTACCTGTATGGTCTATCATTTGCTGGCTTAGCTCATAACCAAGGGTTTCTACCCCGGCAATTCCAAAGGGTGTATACAGAGATGCATTAAAGTAACCTGTTTCTTCAAGGAGTTTAAGGAATGTATAAAAAAGTTCAGGCCCTACAGACAGTTGAACAACTTCAGCTCCAAGAGCTTCACACTTTCGGGCTTTCTCAATAATTTCCGGTTGACCTTTGCCTTCTGAATCGTAACATTCCTGCACAATTATGCAGTTCATTCCCCTCATCGCTGCCTGACTGGCTACTGCCGCGCCATAGTTCCCACTGGTAGCAGCAATTACTCCTGTAAATCCAAGTTTTTTTGCATGATAAACTGCAGTTGCTGCTCTTCTTGCTTTAAAACTGCCAGAGGGATTTGATGCTTCATCTTTAAGAAAAATTTTTGCACCCTTACCGGTGGGAGCAAGAGATCTTGCTAGCTTTGTCAGGTTACGGAGTTCATACATTGGTGTATTGCCCACCCCGGTCTCTTCCTGTATCTTCCTTATTTCATCAAGACTATATCCAACTTTCTCCATCATTGCTTCATAATCGAAGGCAATAGATCCGGATTCAAAAAGGGAGTAATCAATACCCACAGATTTTTTCATTATCTCGTTTTTTCTTTTCATCAACTTAAGGTAGTTATTGTTCATTGGGCTAGCCCTCCCATTATAGCTTTGAGCTGTTTGTCGATTAGTATTATTTCTGGAATAAATTCGCCAAAATCATGTCCATAAGATGGATTGGTCTCAAGAAGAGTCCCTTTAATCTTCCTGCCGGTTATGGTTTCAATTTCTACTTCCTCACCAATTTCAGCTTTATCAGAAATCAAAAATCCCTTATCCCAAAGTTCATAGGGAACATTTGATGTATCAGCAGGAACGCCGGTCGCTCTATTCCCAGCCTCCATCAATATAGAATGTATCCTGACCCAATCACCTTTTTTCGCTATCATAATTCGATCCTGTCTCTCATATCCCCCATAATCGCTCTGGGCACCGGTAGATCAAGCATTGTTTTTAAGCCAGGAGAAGCATTTATAATCTGTGGAATCATATTAACACACATTGCAATTGTTCCAATTCCTCCAGGTACTTCAGGCTTAATAGAAAGATTAATAATCGGTGTTCCTTTTATGGTTACATAATCACCTGTATCTGTACCTTCGGTTTCAGGTTCTATTTGCTGTGGATGAACCATTTCTACTTTAAGTTTCCCGTCTACATAACCGTATCCATTCATGCTGCAGCCTGCTACATTTCCTGCTTCAACTTCAATATATTTTGTTTTTCTTGGTACGGGGCTTATTATAGGTTCCTGGGTTTGTTTCACTTTACTGCTTAATTTCCAGCCAATCGCATCTGTAATCATCCCTACAGATTCGTTAAAACCAACATGCCCAGCCAAAGATCCATAAGTAACTCCTTTATGGAATTCTTCTTTTGTAAGTCCTACTCCCTGCTCCTCCATTACTGCCGGACCAAATGGTGACAGGCTGTTAACACGTTCAGCCTTAATATGCTCAACATCAATACTGGCTCCTGTCATTAATACAACAAGAAGATCCATTATCAGACCAGGGTTTATTCCTGTACCTAATACCGAAACTCCGTTTTCTTTTGCGATTTTATTCATCTGCTTTGATAGTTCCGGTTCTGATGCACAAGGATAGGCCATCTCTTCGGCTGTGGATATTACATTGAGTTTATTTTCCAGGAGATACGAAATTTTTGGATATGCTTTTTTGGTAAAGGAATCTGTTGCAAGAAGGACAACATCTGCGCATCCAGGGGATATTATATCTTCAATTTTCTCTTTTATAATTATTCCAGGATGATCGATATTTTCTGTATTAAGTAAAGTTTTATTAGCTTTTAGAACACTGAGCATCCCCTTACCCTTACGATCTGGATGAGTATCACAGATCCCTGTAATTTCTACACCTTTTTTCTTAAGAAGCATCTCGGCCATACCGCTTCCCATGGCGCCGAAACCCCAGATTATTACCTTAATTTTATCCATGTAATTTCTCCTGGTTTTTATTACTATTACAGTAGTAATAAGTATATTAAGTTAAGATATTTTGTCAATTCATTTATGTGTGAAAAAGAGAAGGTTGTAAAAAAAATAATGTAATTGTGTTTTTTAAGGTTTGTTGTATAATTCAGACGAAAATAAAAAAGGATTAAAAACAATTATGGCGCTTATAGATGATTTACAGAAAAAAATTGGGTCTCTTGATGATTTCAAGGCAATTACAACAAGAATTTTAATTTATATCCCTGAAGTTATTTCTTTTACAAAAAATGATAGAGGTTATGTGATTATAGAATCAACTTCAGGAGGTACCCAGAAATTTACCAGACCATATAATTCGGAATTGTTTATCAATGACTCTATTCAGTTTGAAACTCATTATGTTGAATTTGAAAGAATATTATTGAGTGTTTTTGCAGGAGTACACGATTTTACGGAAAATGAGCATAAAATAATTAATAAAGTCACTTATACTATGCAGCAATCAATTGGAATCGCTCTGGATCTTTTAGGTAATCAAAATGCAAACAGGAAACATGTTGGGAATAGATTTGAAGAGTTAATAGGGCTTATTGTTGATGCTATTGGTATAAAAAACAAGAAAATTGTTTTGAAAATACCTTATGAGAATGATGGAGTCTATTCTTGTGAAACTGATCTGGTCCTCACTCCATATGATCAGGTAAGATCAGATAACAGTACTATTGATGAAAATGAAGTTGTAGTATCTTTAAAAACATCCTCTAAAGACAGGATGGGAAAAATATTTATTGATAAAATCCTTATGAGTAAATTTGTGGGAAGAGATGTAAAAGTAATTGGTATTTTTTTAAATGATATACAAAGAAAAGGGCAGGAAAAAGTAGGTTATACTTTTGTTGCAGGATTATTTATGGTTTATACTAATTTTCTTACAAAGCTTGATGGTGTATTTTTTGTAGATCCTCCCCCTCATGCAAATAAAGAACCTTATAAGGTTCATATTAAAAGATTTTCAGAATTTATTCTGGTAGATGTAAAAGAGTTATTAAACAGCACCTCTTAGTTTTTGACGTCTTTTTTGAGACTCTATTTGATCTATGCCGGTAAAAATCCTGTTTATATGTGTTTTATCATCCAGCCTGGATTTTATTTCATTGCAGTATTGCAAATCTAATTCACAACCTATCCATTGCCGTTTATAAGCTTCAGCGACAGCATAGGTTGTTCCGGAACCACCGAAGGGATCAAGAATAATACTTTCAGGGTTTGATGAAGATAGAATTATTTTTCTTAATAATTCAACAGGTTTTTGTGTTGGGTGATTAAATCTTTCCCAGGCTTTATTGGAAATTGTAGGGATTTCCAATACATCCTTCGGTTTAGCACCTTTCGGATGTGGAGTCCAGTCAAAACTTTTCCCATTGCCATATTGAGATGTAACTGCCTGCGGCTTTATTGGATATTTTAATGTGTGTTCATTGTATGGGATTCTAACTTCATCAATATTGAAGATAAAATCTTTGGTTCTACGGAAATGGAGAATACTTTCATGTGATCTTCCCCAGTCATTTCCCATATTAGCTTTATTGCGATAAAACCATACTAACCACTTACACCCTTTGAAGAGGTGACTTGATGCCCATTTTAAGTCTGCTAATATTTCTGAAAATCCACAAATATATAAAGAACCCTTGTCTGTCAAAATCCTACTTGCTTCTTTAATCCATTCTAGTGACCATTCAATATATATTTTTTGTGATTCAAAAGTGTCCCATTCGGCTTTTTTTATATTATATGGTGGATCAGCAAAAATTAAATCCACAGAGTGATCAGGAATTGACTTCAGAAACTGAAAAGCATCCATATTATATAATTTACCATATTGAGTCTCAAAAAATACTGGAACTTTATCTAAATTACGTTCATTGAAATTTAAATAAGAATCTGGCTCCAGTTCTGCAGCCAGGGTATTGATCTGATCTTCTGAATAGACTCGGTAATTGTTTATTGGATGTCTTTTAGAAATGAATTTTCCGTTTTTATCCCAGCGCCTTAAGGTTTGCGAACTAACACCCAGGACTCCAGCTGTTTCACTGATTGAATATAATTTATCTTCACCCATATGAACATTATACAACCTTGCACAACATTGGTCAATAAATATTTACAATATAGATACTCAATCTTCCTCCAGAAGCTTTTTGCTTCTTCTTATCTGTTTTGTAATTAGCTGATTGATACGCTCCAGCACAGGATTATCACATTGTAGTTTTATAAACTGTTTGTGCCAGAGAGGTAAATTCTCTTCCAATAGTTTAATAAGGCTTGAAATAGTTCTTTCTAAAAGTGCTGGTTTGATTTCAAGCTCATCAGCAAGAATTAACCAATTACTGTATCGGATTTGTCCTGGATCATTCTCGGACCCAACATAAAGGGCCATATTTCGCGAAATCCCTTTGTATATTCGTGTAGAAACTATATCATAAAATGGTGCTAGTCGGGGTCCATCTGATGTATATAGTATAGATAGATTTTTTACATGTCCGTCAGAATTTCCTATAAGCAGATTTATCACCTGCCAGCGTATGATATTAAGTACATCTTCTGCGGGTGAAATACTTGCTCTGCGAATTAGATTAACACAATCAGAAAGATGGGGTCCTCCTTCACTCTCATATTTCATATGAGAGGAAAAACCCAGTGCCTGACAAAAATCTTCCTGATGGATTCTAATAATATCCCCTTCAGAATCCTGCTCTCTATCGTAACGGGGTGTAAGTGAATATCCGTCGCCAACATCAACTTTTATAGTCGGAAGTAAAAGCTGTGATGCTAGAAATGTGGAATAAGCTTCATTTATATGTAACCCTTTAAAATCACGATTTGAAAGTTTAAGTATATGAGAACTTGGTGCTCCTCCTCCTGGCCAATAGAGTTTATTTTTGTCTATGTAAACAGGCCATTTATCTTGTGCACCGGCAAGAGATAGACGTAACTTTCCACCTCTGTTCAATCTTGTATATGGCAGAGAAGATTTTACTGCCCTTGCTATTTCTTCCAGAGGAATAAGTTGATAATCATATATTTCATCTTCAGTATAATCCTCTGCAACTATCTGTAGAGCTCCGGCACACTCTCCGCCAATGGCCTTGAGTAGCTGATAATCGTTATCTATGGATATACCCAAGCCTCTGCATATTCCTTCACGAGCTTTACTTTCAGGAAGAAGATTGGCAAAAAATCGATGATCCTCACGTCCTCGTTTATATTCTCCTGAAAGAGGCATGCTAAATGAAACAGGAAATGAATCTGAAGATTCTTTCCATGCTGATGAGTATTCAAAGGTAATTTGAGAATTATCATTCGAAAATAATTTCCCTACAAGCTTTTTCTGATAGAGGACTTTCAAACTCATTGACGATCCCCTGCGGTCTGACGGGTAGTTAATTGCATTTCGATACCCAGTGAGCGAAAAACTAGAAGAACTTTCTGAAATTCTACAGTTGCCTTCCCATTTTCAAGATTAGAAAGAAAGTGCAGGCTTACGCCGCTAAGATCAGCAAGGTCCTGTTGCAGTATCCTCTGTCTCTTCCTCTCTGTCCGAATTAATTCACCTATCTCTGCAACTGTAAGTACTGAATGTATCACAATAATTGACTCCGTATATTTTTTCATGTACATGAATATTATCGGTAAAAGAATCCTAATAGTCAAGTTATTTCATGTACATGAATATAGAAACAATATTTGGGATTTATTCCATAAATTATTCATGATCATGAATAATACTGTGTGTTGTGGAATTTAACACAATCCTAACATTACTTTAATCAATGTCAAATATAGACTGTTTAAATTGCAGACATCAAATTGCAACAATTTAACAAACACAGGAGGTTTGTAATGAAAAAGATTATAATTTTATTAATGGTACTTGCTACGGTATCTTCAGTTTTTGCCGGTGGAGATAAGGAAAGTTCCTCTCCAGAAGAAACAGGTGTATATAGATGGGTTTTAGCTGAATCTGATGATTCTATTTTACCTGGTGTTAATCCACTGGAAGTAAAAGGAACAATTACCGCTGCTGGAAGTTCAACTGTATTTCCTCTTTCAGAAAGAATGATCGAACGATTTAAGAATGAAGGATACAGTGATAACATTACTCTTGACAGTATTGGAAGTGGTGCAGGATTTGAAAGATGGGCTGTTCAGGCTGAATCTGATATTTCAAATGCCAGTCGTCCAATAAAAGATAAAGAGGTTACTGCTGCCCGTGGAAATGGTAGAGAACCAATTGAGTTTCGTCTTGGAACAGATGCTCTGGCAGTAGTTATAAATCCTGCAAATGATTTTGCATCTGATGTTACTTTAGAAGAGCTTGCTCTTATTTTCTCATCTGCAGACAAATGGTCAGATGTTAATCCTTCATGGCCAGAAAAAGATATTAAAAGATTTATACCAGGTACAGACAGTGGTACTTTCGATTATTTCGTAGAAGAAGTTTTTGACAAAGACAAGGAACCAATCCTTTCAGCCTCTAATACTCAGCTTTCAGAGGATGATAACATTCTTGTAAGAGCCGTAGAGGGTGACAAATATGCTGTTGGGTTTTTTGGATATGCATATTATGCAGAAAACTCCGATGTAATCGATGTATTAAGTATTGAGGGTGTTCAGCCAAGCAGTGCAACTGTAGACAACGCTACATACCCACTGGCAAGACCTGTATTTATGTATTGTAGTGCAAATATAATGCAGGAAAAACCACAGGTTGCAGCTTTTATAGCATACTACCTGACATATGTGAATGAAGAAATCATAGATGTTGGTTATTTCCCTGCTGCTAAAGCAGATCTTGATGAAGCAAAGAAGAACTGGATGAAAGCTATGGAAGGAAAGCTTTAATGAAACCAGGCAATAAGGCAGGTTTATTTGAGAAAGATCTTTCAAAAACTTTGCTGATAAAGGAGCTCCTGATAAAGGGGCTCCTTAACTTTTTTGCAGTAATATCAATTTCTGTCACCATGGGAATAGTCTATATTCTCAGTGTAGAAGCATTTCTTTTCTTTTCAAGCGGAGAAGTCTCATTATGGGAGTTCTTTTCATCCACAGAATGGCAGCCGGTTATTAATAAATTTGGAATATTGCCTCTGCTTAATTCAACCTTAATGACCAGCCTCATAGCAATGCTGGTTGCAGGCCCTCTTGGTATTTTTGCTGCAATTTATCTGAGTGAATATGCCAGTGATAATTTTAAAGCCCGGGTTAAACCGATACTTGAAATACTTGCAGGTATTCCTACAATAGTTTATGGATATTTTGCTCTAACATTCATAACACCATTTCTTAAAAATATTTTTGGCCATGAAGTTGTTGATGTGTATAATACAGCAGCTGCAGGTATAGCAATGGGAATCCTTATTTTTCCTATGATAGCTTCTATGAGCGAAGATGCTCTTTCTGCTGTTCCGTCAGGATTAAAACAGGCAGCTTATGGGCTTGGAGCAACAAAACTGGAAGTGTCGACAGGTATTGTAGTTCCTGCTGCAGTATCCGGTATAATGGCTGCTTTTATAGTAGGCCTCTCCAGAGCTGTAGGTGAAACTATGATTGTTGCTCTTGCAGCAGGAGCCGGTTCAAATTTCACCTTCAATCCTTTTAGATCCGCTGAAACAATGACAGGATACATTGCCAGGATTTCCGGTGGAGATATAGGATACGATACTGTTGACTACAACAGTATATTTGCTATTGGTATTTTTCTTTTTTTAATAACTCTTGTTTTAAATATTATCAGCCAGAAAATTATCGAACGTTACAGGGAGATATACGATTGATGGATATAATTAGACAAAGGAAAAATTTCATTAGTAAACTGGTTTTTCAAATTGCTACTATTGCGGGTATTTTTGCACTGATAATTTTATTATTCAGTATTTTCAATGAAGCCTTTGGATACGTCATTTTTGAAAATGAAAAATCACCAGCTGAAATTTATGATTCCGGCATAGGGTTGGAAAATGCATCCAAAGAGGATTTAGTAAAAATACTTGAAAATAATATATCTAAGGGTCTTATGCGAAGATTTAATTTTGATCAGTCATTTGAAACCAGAGACAGGGAAAATGTACTTGAACTGGTAATTATTGAAGTTGTAAATCCCACAATTGTAAAAGCATGGGCCTTGTCAACATCGATATTTCAAAAAAAAATGATTATAGAAACTCTTAAAAATGATTATCCTGAAGGTAATTTAGAGTTCCGATCCTGGTTATCCCTGGATTTCCTTTTTTCAGCTCAGTCAAGTATCCCTGAGAAAACCGGTATTATAACAGCCCTTACAGGTAGTTTGATGCTTCTATTAATTGCTATAATTCTTGCATTCCCCCTGGGAGTAGGTACTGCTTTGTACCTGGAAGAATATGCTAGACCAAACAAACTTAATAAACTGATTCAGTTGAATATTTATAATCTTGCTGGTATCCCTTCAATAATTTACGGAATGTTGGGTCTGGCTGTATTTGTAAGATTTCTGGAACCCATAACAAGTGGTAACCTTTTTAATAATGCTGCAAACAGTACAGCAAATGGTAGGACTATTCTTTCTGCAGGATTAACTCTGGGCTTATTAATTCTGCCCATTATTATTATTAATGCTCAGGAGGCAATCAGAGCTGTTCCTAAATCGTTAAAATTTTCCAGTTATGGTCTTGGGGCTACTAAATGGCAGACAATTTGGTCTCATATACTCCCATACTCGATGGACAGAATACTTACAGGCTCCATTCTTGCAGTCTCGAGAGCTCTGGGAGAGACGGCTCCCCTAATTGTGGTGGGGGCATCAACCTTTGTTGCTCAGAAACCTGATTCTATATTTTCAAAATTTACAGCACTTCCAATACAGATTTACCAATGGACAGCACGGCCCCAACCTGAATTCCGAAAAGTTGCTGCTGCAGCAATTATTGTTCTCCTGATATTGCTGTTAACGTTAAATGCAGGTGCTGTAATGCTTCGGAATCATCATAAAAATAAGAAAAAAGGGTAACATGATATGGAAAATAATAATATTCTAAACTTAAAGGATCTAAATGTATATTATGGTGCCTTTAGAGCCGTAAAAGATATAAACCTGAATATACAAAAGAACAAAATTACAGCATTTATCGGACCCTCGGGATGTGGAAAAAGTACGGTTTTAAGATCTATTAACAGGATGAATGATCTAGTTGAAGGGACAAAAACTGTCGGTGAAATAATTTTTCAGGACAGAAATATTTATAATAGAAATGTAGATGCTGTTTCATTAAGAAAGCAAATTGGAATGGTTTTTCAAAAACCCAACCCATTTCCAAAGAGCATATCTGACAATATAACCTGGGGGGCAAAAATTAATGGTTATAAGGGAGATATGGGACAACTGGTAGAGGAGTCCCTTAAGAGTGCGGCTCTCTGGGATGAAGTAAAAGATAAGTTAGATGAAAATGCACTAAGACTTTCCGGTGGTCAACAGCAGAGGCTCTGTATAGCAAGAACTATAGCAGTTAAACCTGAAATAATCTTAATGGATGAACCAGCATCTGCGTTGGATCCTATAGCTACTCTTAAAATTGAAGATTTAATGAAGACATTATCAAAAGATTTTACTATAATTATAGTTACCCACAATATGCAGCAGGCATCGCGAATATCTGATTATACAGCATTTTTAATGACAGATGAAAACAGATCCGGTCATTTGGTTGAGTATAACAGGACAAGTAAGATCTTTATTAATCCAAAAAATAAGCAAACCGAAGATTATATATCCGGTAGATTCGGATAAAAGGGAAAATATGGAAATTCGAGTTAATTTTAATGAAAAATTATCTAAACTGAACGATGAAATTATAAAAATGGGTGTTCTGGTTGAAGAGGCCCTTGATAAAGCCATGGATAGTCTTATCAATTTGGATGAGGATCTTGCCAATCAGGTTATTGCTGAAGATGAGTTTGTAAACAATCTGGAGATAAATATTGAAGATCATTGTATCCTCCTTATTGCCAGAGAACAGCCGGTAGCAAGCGATTTAAGGTATCTTGTAACAGCTTTAAAAATTTCCACCCAGCTGGAAAGGATGGGTGATCATGCCGTTCATATTGCTAAAGGAACTATCCGTTTAAAAAGTAATAACGGAACAGATTCTATCCCTCTTTTCGGTATGCAGGAGATGGCTGGAAGAGTTAAAAGTATGCTGCAGAGAGTTCTTACAGCATATGTACAATGTGATGCCGAAGAAGCAAAAAATATAGCCTTACTGGATGCTGAAGTAGACAGAATCCATGATGAAGTTATACGTGAAGTATTTAGTAAATTTATGAGTACTTCAAATGATCAGCAAAAAGCCACAACCCTTCTGTTTATAGACAGGTTTCTTGAAAGATTTGGCGATCATATTACAAATATCTGTGAATGGATAGTTTATTCTGTTACAGGTGAACATGTAGAGCTGGATTAATCATGTCAAATGAAACAGTACTAATTGTAGATGATGAAGAAAGTATTCTCAAACTTATTAAATATAATCTGGAGAATGAAGGATATAAAGCTGTTGCTGTTACAAGTGGAGAAGAAGCCCTATCAAAAGCTTTTGAAATTTCACCTGATATTATCATTTTGGATTTGATGCTGCCTGGACTAAATGGTATAGAAGTTTGTAAATTATTGTCTAAGGATGCAAGAACTAATGGAATACCTGTACTAATGCTTACAGCAAGAAGTGATGATTTAGATATAATTGCAGGTCTTGAAGCCGGGGCTGATGATTATATTACAAAACCATTCAGTCCTAAAATACTTATTGCAAGGATAAAAACTGTTCTACGAAGGAAAAGGAATAGTAATACACATTCAAGTTCTGAGGTTTCAATTTCTATTCATAAAATAAATATTAATATTGAAAAACATGAAGTAATCTCCGAAGGAGATTTAATAGATCTAAGTGTCACAGAATTTACTATTCTCGAATTCTTATGTAAAAATCCGGGATGGGTATTTTCAAGAAATCAGATAATAAGTGCTGTTAAAGGTGATGATTATCCTGTTACAGAGAGATCTGTGGATGTTCAGATTCTGGGGATAAGAAAAAAACTTAATAGTCAGGGTAAGTTTATTGAAACAGTGAGAGGTATTGGGTACAGGATGGCAGAAGATTAATATGAAAAGAAGGTCTTTTCTAGGAACTATTTTCCCATTACTTACACTTATTACAATTATACCTTTAATATTGCTCTATATATTAAGTACTGGCATAGTACAGGGGATTGTTCATAATCAGACATATAAGATAATCAGTGAATCTACATATATGATTAGAAATTTAATTCCACCAGAAAGAATAAGCGATAAAGTGTATATGAGTAATTTTTGTGAATTAACTTCCAAAAATACAGACTTAAGAATAACAGTTATGCTTCCAAATGGAGTTGTTACAGGAGACTCTCATAAAAATTATGACTTACTTGAAAATCACCTTTTTAGATCTGAAATACAGGATGCATTGTCAGGAAACATAGGTTTTTCAGAAAGATACAGCGAGAGCTTAAATATTAAAATGTATTATTTTGCACTTCCTGTAGAAACTGAAAAAGGGATTATAGGTTTAGTTAGAGTATCACTGCCATTAGATATTCCTAATAATATACTTAGTGCCGCGTATATAAAAATACTTCTAATAACACTACTTATCATTGGAGGAATTATTTTTTTCAGTTATTATATTACCAAAAAAATTATTAAGCCTATAATAAATCTTGAAAACTCTAGCAAAGGTATTTCGTCATTAGACTT
>JAQIBN010000037.1 GCA_027859095.1 Spirochaetia bacterium
TGAATAGTTATAGAAGATTCATCAGAACTGAATGGTTCCAGGGAAATTGCCATAGGTACATTTCCCCTGTTTGTCAGTTCAAAAGCTGTTTCATATTTCTGTCCTGCAAGCACGAAATCAGGACCATCCAGGACACGCAGCATCAATGCAGGCCGGGCAGGAACAGTCACTTTAATAATTTTATCAATTATTTCACCGTCTTTAGGGGACGTAGTGACCCGATACCGGTATTCCCATATTCCTGCTGGAACAGTGTCTGCTGCCTGAACTGCAAAAAGAACTATTTTCTTGCTCCCCGGCATAATATCCATGGGTTCTGGAAGTAACAAAGCTTTGAAACCCCGGGGCAATTCAGCATCAAGTTGTACATGGATAGAAGAAGAAGTGTCATTTGAGATAAGGAGCCCATGCCTAATTACCGGTTCATGAATTATTCCAACAATTTCATCGCCTATCAGTTCCACCCCTAGCTGAGCAAAGGCAGCATCAACAGTAAAGAAGAGTATTATTACTGATAATAATCTTATGAAATGTCTCTTCATTATTATCTGAGCTCCAATCCATACTGTGCGGCAAATATTCCATCCTCACCGCTGTCGAATACGGCCATTGCCTGATATTCACCCTCGGGTATATCTGTGAGGGGAACCAAAAAACGTATTGATGTATCCGGATAAATTCGCTTTCTGTCTGCCTTGAAAGGCCCCAGTATCCCTTTACCGGCTGAGAAAAGTTCCACACTCAGATCAGGATGGATCCACCTGCTGCCTGTATTGACTACATCAAGGACCAGTACAGGAAGGGATTCGTCACTAATGTCCATTGTTGCCTGTGTTACTGAAATATCAGAACCGCCTTTGCCGATCTGTGTCACAATTTGGACGGCATATCTCATGACTTGACGTACCATCAGTCCATCAGGATTCCCTGATTCTGAAGGTTCAGACTCTATCATTATCATACTCCAGAATGTTCCCTCCCCGGTGACATCCTCCGGTACCTGTACCCGGTAATAAATATCTCGGGTCTGTTCAGGCTCGATGGTAACATTACTGGATCGAATCTGTATCCATTCTGAGTTGGAGCGGACTACCGATCCCGGCTCTGGATAGAGAATGCGCCCATCCGCATAAAATTGATAATCGGTCTTATAAATATGAATTGATCCCTGAATTGCTCCGCCATTCTGCAATGTGATAGTTCCGGAATATTCACTCCCTTTTTCAGCGGCCTGCTCATGGGTAAGACTTCCTGTGACAACCACCTGGGAGTAGATGGGGAAGACAGAGAACAATGCGATCATGATAATAATAAATAATCTTCTCATATTCGGTTCTTTCCTTTATCCGGTAATCGTGTAGGTGATAGTTGTGGTATATGAACCGGCCCCGATGTCCACAGACAAGCCCTCAATTTTGTAGAGAAGTTCAATTTGTGAAGTCCAGGTTCTGGTATTCCAACTATTTCTGAGGGTACTGGTAATAAATTGATTCTGGGATCCGGTGATTTCCATATACAGCTGCTGACCTGAAACAGTAGCTCGGCGTGTACTTATATCTATATCCCCTGTCTTTACATACAAAGACACACCGGCAGGCCAGTTAACAGTGCTCCTGGAAACATCTATATTCCAGTTATCATCAGAGATGGTATTTAAAAAGATTCCTGAAGAAGGACTTTCCATTGATGAAACCAGTTCAGCGCCGGCTCCACCGCTGAGCATATCGTTTTCATCAATGCTGATACTCCATGAACCGTCGCAGAATATGGAAACATCTTCATCTCCATGGGCTTGAGATAGCCCATGGGAAATCAGCAGGATAAAAATTACCAGTGCTAATCTTGTTTCTTTCATTAAATACCCTCCGTCCTATCTGGAATTAAAACCCTCCCTGTTCTCGGAGGGAGGGTTTCAATATAATTTTATGAATCATCTCCAAGAGTGAAAGTAACCGTAACTGTCGCATCAGCACTATCAAGAAGTGCTGTCACATCTGTAACACTGTAAGAATAGGTCAGGTTTGCTCCATCACTTGCATCCGTACCAGTCGCACAACTGCTGATCCCTGTAATCAGTGATGCAGCTGTCGAACTGAGGGTAATAACTGATGCCGGGGTTCCATCCTGGGTGGTAGAAGCATCGTCAGCTTCAATGGTCAGCTGTGTTCCCGAAGGAACTCCGATTTCTCCCAAAGAGACAGTTATAGATCTCGTAGCTGTGCCGCCTACAACGGATGTATATTTCAGATACTTGCTGCTATCAGTATCAACAGCAGTTGGAAGGGCTCCCGCAGCAACTGTGCCGGGGGTTGAAAGAGTAATAGAGCTGTCATTATTAAGTCCTAGAACTGCAATCTCACTCACGTTCAGATTGATATCATGATGTGTAGAATCTGAATCGGCAAATGCTGATGATGTCCCTATAACAAAAGCCATCAATGCGACCAGAATGATCATTTTTGTACTTTTCCTTCTCATTTGAATCCTCCAATTGGATAGTTAGGAATATATTCTGCTTAAAGCAGTTACAACTATTTAGCAATTATCATGCCATATTAATTATTGGTTTATCAGGAATTGTAAATTGTTATATTATAAGATTTTAAGATTATATTGTATTAATTTTATGAATCCAAAAGCCTTCATAAAACTATCATATTGATCGCTAATTTGTTATTTTGATAGATAGCTGATATTAATTTAATGGTTGAAGATGATAATTATATTATTAACTATCATTATGATAGTAATATGCTGATCCTGCAGCAACCATCTATCATATTCAGATATTTGATATTTTCTTAATCTCCGGAAAAGTCTATGGGGTCAAAGAATTGATAATATGTTGCCAGAGGAGACGGATACAGTACCAGGATCCCAATTATCTCTCTTCCACCTGGTACATTTAGATAGATATTGGCAAATAGGTTATGTTGGCACAATAATTGCTTGTTAGCTACTACAGGAAAATACAAGGGGGAACAGGATGAACAATAAAAAAACTATACTACTGGTTGATGACGAAATTAGTATTCTTAATTCCCTGACCAGGCAGCTTAGAAAGTCAGGATACACAATTCTTAAAGCTTTGGGAGCGGAAGAAGCCATGAGACTCCTGGAATCCTGCACCGTTTCGGTTATTGTCAGTGATGAAAGGATGCCTGTTATGGGCGGGGCAGATTTTTTTCATAAGATAAAAACGATGTACCCCGATACAATCAGAATTATTCTTTCCGGGTATGCTGACAGCCAGGTTATAATAAATGCAATAAATAAGGGTGAAGTTTACCGGTACATCACAAAACCATGGAATGCCGAGGAAGTCAGGTCAATTATCTCTGATGCTGTCAACCAGTATGAAATACTACACAAAAACAGACAATACATGGAGAGCATTCTTGAAAACAATGACCTTCTCCAAAAACCAAATTCATCCAGAAACATTTTTTTACAAATTACATCCAATATACTTAATGATTTATCAATCCCGGCAATGGTTGTAGATAAGGATGGGATTATTACTATAGCTAATAAGCAGCTTTCTGATCTTGACACAGGTTTTAAGGAAGGTGCTCTTCTTGAAAATCTCTTTTCCGTGAATACAAGGGACAAAATAATGGAAGGATACAATTCACCAACCGGGCAGACTGGTTTTGAAATAGATTATATGGAAGGCAAATTGCGGCTGTTAATCCGGTCGCTTAGATCCAGTGATCCCCACAGGGGATTGATTATAGTCGACGAAATAAAAAAATAAGGAGATATTTGTAATGACAAGAATTAAATCAGGACTTGTAGTTTTCTTTTTTCTGGCATTTATGCTGGTTCTGCAGGGATGCGGAAGTAATTCAAAACCCATAAGGATAGGAACAAATGCATGGCCTCCCTGTGAAATCTGGCAGATCGCCGAACAGCAGGGGTACTTTGGCAAGGTCCCCGTAGAAATTATTCGCTTTTCCACATGGAGTGATAACATGAGCGCCCTCTATAAGGGTAATATTGATATTACCCATGCTACCTATTTTAACGCTGTTTATTATCACGACAAAGGTGAAGCTGCGAAAATAATACTGGCAAGTGATGTTATCGAAGGCAGTGATGGACTGACTGTTAAAAATTATATTATCTCCGGCAGCGATCTTAAAGGGAAAGTGGTTGCTGTGGAGATCAATACGGATGAACATTTCCTGCTTAAAAAAGCTCTGGAGGAATTTGGACTCACTGAAGAGGATATCACCGTCCAGTCATCCACTTCCTATGAATCCATGCAGCTTTTTATTGATGGGGAAGTGGATGCCTGCTTTACCTATGATCCCTTTCTTCACCAGGCGGCTGAAGAAGGAGAGGGAAAGGTTATCTGGACAACCCTTGACCTTCCGTCCTATATGATCGACACTCTGGTTGCCCAGGACAATACTATCAATACAAGGAAAAAAGATTTGAAGGTGGTTTTGGCAGCCTGGTATAAGGCTCAGGAATATATTAAAAACAACAGCGACGAAGCCTTTGCCTTCCTTGCAGCATCGGAAGGCATGACCCCCGAGGACTTTGAAGGCTTCTATAACAGTTTTACTCTGTTTACCCCCCAGGATAATCTTGAAATTTTTTCTTCTTCCTCTTTCACTGCCAGGCTTGAAGAAATGAATGATTTCCTGTTTACTCATCAGGCAATTAAAAGTAAAGCAAATGTGAAAGAGCTTTTCACTTCCGACGTGGTTAAGGGGCTGAAATGAAAAAATACCTGGGAATAGAATTCAGATTGATAACTCTTTCCCTTCTCATCATGATTGTTTCTATCGTTTCCATACTGATTGTGGCAAAAGCGCGTACAGACAAAATGGTTGACCAACAGATCCAGAATACTAACAAACTCATTCTGTCCTCTCTGGATTGGGCTGTGTCTCCACTTCTGGAGGCAGGAGATATTGATTCCATTCAAAGGCTCATCGAGAACATAGGCGCTTCTTCTGCCGTTGAATTCCTTAGACTATACAAACGGGATTTTACAATTCTAGCCTCAAGCAACCCCGGAGAAGTTGGTCTTCAGGAGCTGAATACCGTGGTTGATGAAATTTTTTGGCTCTTTTCGAAAATATAAGTGATTTTACTATACAAATAGAGAATCCTTTGGTATAATAAATTATGAGCGAGAAGGAAAAAGAACAAAAGGCATTGGAAATATATCAGCAGCTGATGGGTAGCTTGAAAGACGAACCAGAT
>JAQIBN010000056.1 GCA_027859095.1 Spirochaetia bacterium
CGCAGGATGCTCGAATGGATAGATGCCTGGTATCTTCATGGATGGAACGGT
This sequence comes from Spirochaetia bacterium, assembly GCA_027859095.1. GTDB lineage: Bacteria > Spirochaetota > Spirochaetia > B11-G9 > B11-G9 > JAJRQE01. Next base: position 52 of record JAQIBN010000056.1, read on the forward strand.
GAAATGGAGTATCCAACTGATTCCACGGGAGAAAAGACTACCTGCATCCTTGAACTTGCCGCTTTAGACAGACTCTCCAGAAATAGAGTAGCTTCCGGAACAGGAAGAAGACTCCTTGACCTTACAACTGAATTGAGCAGGGGCATAAATATTCCTTTAAAAAAACTTATTCTTGTTGATGAGACGGCTGACTGGCCTACCTCCTGGCAGAGACTTTTTGAAATTGGTAGAATTATCGTTAAAGAGAAGGCAAAAGCTTGTCATGAATTTGGAACAAAGGTTTTGGTAATCTAAAATGGAAAAAGATAAAAAAGAATTAACAGGAAAAGATCAGTTATCTGAATTTCTGCTTTACACAACACCAAATGGGGATGTTAGAGTTGAAATTATTATTTTTAACGAAACAATCTGGCTTACACAAAAACGGATGGCAAAACTATTTGGAGTAAATACATCCACCATTAACGAGCATCTGGAAAATATATATAAAACAGAAGAACTGGAAGAAAAGGCAACTATTGGGAAATTCCCAATAGTTCAAATGGAAGGTAATAGGCAGGTAAAAAGAAATGTTATCTCGTATAATTTCGATGCAGTGCTGTCTGTTGGGTACAGAGTAAACTCCCGTCAGGCAACACAATTTAGAATCTGGGCAACAAAATTACTAAAAGAATATATTATTAAAGGTTTTACTATGGACGATGAACGCCTTAAAAACGGGCGTTTTTTTGGACAGGATTATTTTAAAGAACCTGAAAGACAGATCGACTCCCCTTTATGAAAGATTGACTCCAGGTAGAGACCAAGAAGAGGTAAAAGGAAAAAAATGAATAGTGATATGGATTTCTCAAAATACAATCCAAATATGGAATTTTTACTTTATAAAACATCAAATGGTGATATAAAGGTAGATGTATTATTGCAAGATAAAACAATATGGATGCCCCAAAAAAAGATCTCAGAGCTTTTTGATGTGCAAAGACCTGCTGTAACAAAACATTTAAAAAATATTTTTGAGAGCGGTGAATTAGAAGAAAAAGTGGTATGTTCCATTTTGGAACTACCCACTGCACACGGTGCTATTCAAAATAAAACTCAGGTAAATAAAACGAAATTTTATAATCTTGATGCAATTATTGCAGTTGGTTACAGGGTAAATTCGAATAGAGCAACACAGTTTAGAATTTGGGCTACAAAAGTTCTACAGGAGTACATAATAAAAGGGTACACCATGGATGTGGAGCGATTGAAAAATCCACAACCTCTTTTTGGCGAAGATTATTTTAAAGAGCAACTTGAGAAAATACGAGATATTCGCAGTAGTGAGCGAAGAATGTATCAGCAAATCACCGATATTTATGCAGAATGCAGTATAGATTATGAATATGATTCGGAAACTACAAAAAAGTTTTTTTCAACAGTTCAAAACAAATTGCATTAGGCTATCACAAAACAGACAGCAGCTGAAATAATTATTTCGAGAGCTAATCATGAACAAGATAAAATGGGTTTAACCAATTGGAAAAACTCACCCGATGGTAAAATTAGAAAAACTAGATGCTTTTTTACAGTTTAATCAGGAAGATGTTTTAAAAAATGCAGAACACATCCTTACCCTTAAAAAAAAATTTATTAAATGTGAAAGATTGTATTCCTCATCAAAAAAATCCAGGGATGCAATCTTAAAAAGTCTAAGTTTTTAAAAACTCATTACAGGGATTGATATTAAACTGCTTTTTTCCCTCTCTGTCTTTTACTATGAGAACTATACTTCAGTTGAATAATAGTAAGTGGAAGAGCCGAAAGATCTTGATTAAATAGGTACTATCTATTAAATTAGGTAATAAATTAGGTAATAACTATTATTTAATAATGGAAAAGTGATGACAATAGAACGATTACAGAATAATCTTGATCAAATCCCCTCTGCAACAATGTGGCTTCTTTCTGATATTAGCGAATATCGTGGAATGCAGAAAATGTTTACCAGGCAGATACCTCAGAAACTTAAATCTTTAAAGGAGTTTGCAATAATAGAAAGTGTTGTATCTTCGAATAGAATTGAAGGCATAATTATTGATCATAAAAGAATTAAGCCGGTAATTACTGGAGAGTCAGCATTAAAAGATAGAGATGAAGAGGAAATAAGGGGATACCGAAGAGCTTTGAACTGGATACATAAGGATTCTGATAACCTTCCTTTATCTGAGGATACAATTCAGGAACTGCATAAAACATGTCGTGGTGAAATATGGGATTCTGGCAAATACAAAGAAAAAGATGGAGATATAATTGAGACATATCCTGATGGAAGATCACGTGTCCGTTTTATTACAGCATCTGCTGCAAAAACTCCGGCATTGATGTCCAATTTGATATTAGCATGGGATTTATTAACTACAGATAGAAATATTCATCCTTTAATAGGCATTTCCCTTTTTAATCTCGATTTTCTTTGTATTCACCCTTTTCGTGATGGAAATGGGCGTGTTTCAAGATTGTTATTACTTCTTCAGGCTTATCTCTTTGGATATGATGTAGGGCGGTATATCAGTCTGGAAAGAGTAATTGAAGAAAATAAGGACAGATACTATGAAACTCTTGAATTATCTTCCACAGGCTGGCATGAAGGAACAAATAATCCCTGGCCTTTTATTAATTATATGCTTTTTATTTTTAAGTCTGCTTATAAGGAATTTGAGAGTAGAGCTTCACATATGGGACCCGAGCGGGGAGAAAAAACAAAGATTATCAAAGATACAATCGAAAAATTTTATGGAAATTTCACTGTTAATGAAATTAAGGTTCTTTGCCCGGAAGTCAGTATTGATCTTATAAGGAAAGTTTTAAAAGATATGAGTAAGGATGAAGTAATAAAAAGTACTGGCAAAGGAAGGGGCTCCAGTTGGCGGAAAATATGACAGATACAGAACGCCTTTTGTGAGTCGCTGTAAACTTTTACATATTTTGCGTTTAAAGAAAGATATTATATAAAACTCTACATCCTCAACATATGTCGATGCAACTATGCTATTATCAATAAAACCCTCTAAAATGGATATAGCAGGAGATACTATGAATGCAAAAAATCATCTTGAGCGGATACTCTATATCGATACAGCTATTAGAAATAAAGTATATCCGGCAAAGAAAAGGTTTGTTGAGCATTTCGAAGTTTCAGCTAAAACCATAGAGCGGGATTTTGAGTATTTACGGGAGAGACTTGGTGCTCCTTTGGAATACAGTAATGAGCGGAGAGGATACTACTATAGCGATGAAAACTATTTTCTTCCTTCCCTGACATTTTCCGAAGATGAATTATTTGCCCTAAGCCTCTCTTTGGAAACAGTAAACAGCCTTGGAAGTCCAGAATTAACCCAAAGCCTAAGTGACGGATTTGATAAGATTTTCAAATTCTTACCGGATAGAGTAAAAAGGGATCTTGATATAATTTCCTCAAGAAGCTTATATGTTGGACCTCCTCCAGCCAAAATGAATGTTGAGGTTTGGCGTAAATTAATTAAAGCGATAATAATGAATAGTGTAATAAATATATCCTATAAGGCTCCTGGCCA
>JAQIBN010000097.1 GCA_027859095.1 Spirochaetia bacterium
TTGACTTTTTAATTAACTCAGCTTCTGTTTATCCTGTCGATAATTTAATAAATCTATCTGAAGAAAATTTTTATAATACAATTAACTTAAACGGATTAGCTCCATTTGTTCTGGCAAGAGAGTTTAATAATATATGCACCCAGGGTTCAATTATAAATTTTCTGGATGCCCGAATGACAGATTATGAACCTGGCCATATTAGTTATCAATTAAGTAAACAAATGCTTTTAAATTTAACCAAAATGATGAGCATTGAATTTGCTCCTTCAATAAGGGTGAATGCGGTTGCACCAGGAATTATAATTCCAGATGATGTTAGTGATGAAGAATCTTTATTTCGTCTAAAAGAGGGTAATCCTCTAAAGCGAATTGGAACTCCAGAAGAAGTAAGCAGTACTGTTTTGTTTCTACTTCAGAATGATTTTATAACCGGTCAGGTAATTTATGTGGATGGAGGACGTAACTTAAGAGGGAATGTCTACGGATATTGAGAAAAAATGTATCAAAATGCTATTTAATCAAGATTTATTTAAACGAAAACGTATACTAATACGTAGAGTGCTTTCTATATTTTCCCCATTTTCAGTACCCGGATAAAAAGAAGATGATAGAACGGTATCCAATGCTGCATTGTCCAGATCTTTATGTCCGGAGGAATCTGATATTTGGCAAGAAACAGGTTCTCCCAGGTTAGAAACAACTACATTCAGGACAACAACACCTTCAAGACCTTTTTTCCTGGCTCTGAATGGATAATCAGGTTCCAGACTATTGATGGGGACAGGTTCAGTTATTGTATTTACCTGCGCCAGTATTCCACTTTCAACTGATTTAACAGTATAATCAGTATCCTCAGAAAATAACTTTTTATCTGCCTGATTATTTGTATTGTTTTTTTCAGATAACAATTCACTTAGGGGTATCTCTTCCAAAATCTCAGATGGCAACTCTTTTTTTTCCAGAGGCTGGTCCTGGATAATATTTTCCACTGTAGTTTCCGGAGATAGATCGGGACTGGATATGGAACTTATAGAAACACTAGTAACAGCCCGGGGTTCGGACTTTGGGAAGGGCTTACTCTTATTTGAGAATGCCAATTCGAACCCCAGAAATAAAACAGTGTGCAACAAAAGAGAGCTCCACACTGCAATTGTTAAAGTACTTTGTGTTTTTAATACACCCACTTCATTCCTGTTTCAAAAGTTCTGCCAGGCATGGGATACCAGGAAGTGTTTCCATATGCAAGAGTTGGTGTTCTATCATCCAAAATATTATTCACCTTGGCATACCATGCAAAACTTTTTGTTATATCCCAATTAGCTCTAACATTCCATTCAAAACGACCAGGTACAGAATCGGTATTAGCATCATCAGTATAAAACTCAGACGAAGAACGCCCATCAGTAGAAACTGTAACAGCTTTAACAGGTGAAACAGCAATAGAACCATATACAGAATGTAAAGGGACCCGTGGAATTATATTTTTGGTATCTGTAAACTCCGCATGATCATATGCATAGCCAGCATCTATACTAATAATTCCTTTGGAATAACCGGATTCAATAGAAACACCATAGTGAAGAGTAGTTCCAATATTCTCATTCTTGCCTGTCGGCCATGAACCTACATAAGCAATTTCATCTTCCATACTGATCAGATATGGAGAAACTGCAGCTCTAAGATTATTTTTAGTATAGACAATTGAAGCAGTAAAGTTATTACCCGTTTCAGGAACAAGATTTTCATTTAAAACTGTATACCCACTTTCATATTGTTCTTCAAAAAAGGGGTACCTGAAAACTTTACCGTACCTAAGACTAGATATCAAATCAGGAGTAATACTCCAAACTACACCTATATCATAAACTAATCCAGTATGTATAATTTCAGGGCGGGAATCCATATTGGAATAATTATATCGCAATCCACTATCCATAATAAATGTATCCAGAAAGTTTGCCTTTGCCCTTGCCCAGACAGCTGTATCTACCCTTGAAACATCAGACCCTGATGTAAGAGTTGTTCTGGTTGTATCGCTGTAGTTGTTAATAGATAAATCGTTCTGTTTATAATCAATACCACCTACAGAAGTGACCTCAATTGAGTCCCCAATATAAAATGAAGAACTCGCTTTAATACCTGCTGTAGTTGTAGCAATATTTGTATCAGAGTAGGAAAACCATGAAGCCATATCTGAACTATAATTAAGGACAGAATAGGAAAGAGGAGCAGTTATATCAACAGCACCAAAGGTAATATCAAAAACTGAGTTTACACCATAACTTGAGGAAATCCCCTCATCCTCCTGATTTAAAGCTACATCAGGATCATCATCAAACTGATCTTCAGAGATACCTCCAGGAAGCTGGTATTCACTGTTTGAATAATTAAAACCAAGTTTTGTTTCAATTCCTGCAAAATTATAAAATGAATCTACATTTGCACTTAAAATAGTAGAATCAGATCTATCCCGGGTAGAATTATTATCAATCCTGTTTATCCCCATGGCAATACCTGTAATTTCATTACCATAAGAAATAAAGACTGATTGATTATTGCTAAGTGTATCTGCAATAGATGCAGAAACAGTTGCATTCAGACCTTCCGGTTGTTTTGTAATAATATTAATGACACCTGCTACAGCCTGATCCCCATATTGAGAAGACATAGATCCTTTTACAATCTCTATCCGACTTACACTGGAAAGGGTAATAGAATTCCAGTCAAAAGAAGCCATATCCGGGCGATTCACAGGACGACCATTAATTAGTATAAGGGTCCGACCGTACCCATTGTCTCCAAATCCCCCCATACTGATAGACTGTTTTGCAGGAGAAACTTCTCTAACAGAAATATCCGGGATTGTTTTAAGAACATCAAGGATTGTTGATTCTTTTTGTATCTCTTCCTCAGGAATAACCCGGACATATGCAGGTGTTGTCTTTGAATCTTCTTCGATTCTTGATGCGGTAACAATAATTTCCACATCAGCAAATGCAGCTGCCGACACCAATGCCAGCAAAATAATAATAATACGTTTCACGAACGTACCTCCACAATAAATATTTTAAGTCTTCCGAGTATACTGACTCCCGGTACTAAACACTCCGCCTTCCCGTTAAGTGGCATATGAAGTGTCCGTCGCCGGATACAGTTGGTAGAGGACAGTCACGGCATTTAACCGTGTTCCCCGATAGACTTAATGAATCAGCTGACAACTTTGCAGTTATCAGATGGTTCAGCTATGTTGAAAGAATCTTAACCCATTTCTTCCTGTAAAGTCAAACTTTTTTTCGAACTCATTAATTTCATGGTTGCAAACAGAATTACCAGTGCAGCAGTCCAGTTTACAGCAACAATTCCCCACCAAATCCCTGCTATCCCTAAACCAAATGTATATGCAAAGAGATTGAAAAATATTAGAGGAGCAGGAACCTGCCGGTAAATGCCAGACCAGAGTATCATCCCAGGTTTTTTCATTCCCTGAAGAACCGATCCACTCTGGAAAAGAAGTATGTAGCTATAAAAAGCAACAAGCTGTATTCCTAAATATAAACTTCCTATTCTTAGAACTTCAGTATCCGTAGTGAATATTGTAAGGATGGGCCTTGCAAATATTACGACTGGTACCATAACAAGTAGAAAGAGCACAGCTCCCATCATAAGAGTCTTTAAAAAGGCATCTCTTATCCTTTGAACATTTCCAGCCCCGTTATTTTGACCTGTTATGGAGGATAGGGCCGTATTAAGACCTATTGTTGGAATTAAGGCAATTTGTTCTATTCTTATTGCGGCTCCATAGGCAGCAATTGCACTCTCGCCAAACCTGGAAATGTAATATGTAATTACAAAAACACCTGCTGCCATTATAATCATGTTCAATGTAGCAGGGGCTGCCTGCTCAATAATTTCCTTCATCTGTGATAATTTTGGCGTAAAACTGTCCTTTCCTACAGCCTTCAATATATCCAGTTTTTTTACACATCCAGATAGATAAAGAACACCGCCAATCTGTACGAGAACTGTAGCCAGGGCAATGCCAGGTATTCCCATACCAGGAAACAAAGAAACTCCCCTGATGGTTAATCCAAACATTAGAAGAGGATCCAGAACAATGTTTATAAAAAAACCAGTAATAAGGAACTTACTGAAACTTTTTGTATCCCCGGCAGCAACAAGGAGGCCATTAATAATATAATTTAAAATAAAGAATGGAGAACCAAATATTATAATACTGGTATATTCCCCTGCATAGCGCAAGAGTTCTCCCTCGGCATGAAATAGACTAAAAATTGGATTCATAAAGATATACATTATTATTGCAGTAATTATAGAAAAGAAAAGGCCGAGTATTACAGACTGTATGAAATACTCTTTTACTTTATCTTTTTCCCCCTTTCCAAAAAGATTTGAAATAATTCCTGTAACACCACTTCCAATACCCGAACCAAAAGCAAGGACTACAATAAATATCGGGAAGGCAAGTGAAAGTGCAGCCAGTGCTGCAGTACTGGCTCTGCCTGCCCAAAAGGTATCAGTAAAATTATACATTGTATTAAAAAAGTAACCTATACTTGCTGGTACTGCCATGGTCATTATGTGTTTATAAATTGAACCCTTAGTTAAATCCATAACTTTATTTTCCATTTTTTTCTCCATATCTGACTATAATACTAATAATTAGTATAAATTGCGATCTTTATTATAAATAATTTGACCTTTACGTACTATAGTCTTAACTTATCTTACAATTTTAGTAATCTTTATATAATACGGAGGGTATTATGAATTCAAAAATTTACAAGAATAATATGTACAAGCATAACCAGAGGATTTTAGGAATAGCTGTAATCATGGTATTACTTATATTTGCAAATTCATGTACTGCTGGTTCAGGCGGCAAAACAGAGAGTGCAATCACAGACAATAAAAAATCTACCCTGCAGACAATACTGGAAAGGGGAACTATACGGGTAGGAACTACAGGTGACTTCAACCCAATGAGCTTCAAAGATCCTGCAACAGGTGAATATGCCGGACATGATATTGAGATGATAATTCAACTGGCTGCAGATATGGGAGTTGAAGTTGATTGGGTTGCAACAGACTGGAAAAATCTTGTAAGCGGAGTTGCTGCAGGAAAGTATGATATTACTACAGGAGCATCCTACAGCATGGGCAGAGCAAAAACTGCAGGATATACATTGCCAGTAGTTAATGTGGGAACTGTACCTTTAACTCTCAAAAAAAATGATGGCCGGTTTAATACATGGAAGGATCTAAATAATACAGATGTTTCTGTTGCAGTGACACTTGGTACAATCTTTCAGGAGCAGGCTCTTTCTCTTTTTCCTGATGCTCAGATTGTATCAGTAGAATCACCAGCCAGAGATTTCCAGGAAGTACTTGCAGGTCGAACAGATGTATCCATTACAAGCACTTTTGAAGCCTCAGAGCTAATAAAGACCTATCCTGAATTAATGATAATTCCAGTAGAAGAACCTAAATTTTCCAATGGAATAGGTCTTCTGGCACCTCAGAATGATCAGGTTTTTATTAACTATTTAAATATCTGGATAATAATGAAAACAAAAAGCGGTTATCTTCAGGAACTGGAAGATAAATGGCTTGCTTTAAAATGATTTTAACTAAAACATTACGGCTAAAGCTGTTTTTCATCATTACTGCAATCAGTCTGTTAACTTCCTGTGGTACAGGAAGTTACACCTGGGGCTGGTTTGCAGTATCTCCTTTAAGCAAAGTTGGGCAACAAAATCTTTCATTTCTTGTAAAAGGACTGATACCTACCATTACCGTATCATTAATATCAATTGCTATCTCTGTATCACTAGGGTTATTGCTGGCTATATTTGCTTTATCCAGATTTCGGATACTTAAATCAGTACATAGAATATGGATTGAAATATTCCGATCGGTTCCTGTCCTTGTCATGTTGCTCTGGGTATACTATGGTCTTCCAATATCAACAGGATTAGACCTTGGAATTATGGCAGCAGCTATTATATCTCTCGCGCTTACGGACAGTGCCTTCGAAGCTGAAATTTTTAGAGCCGGAATAAAGTCAATCCCAAAAAGCCAACATGAAGCAGCCAGAATTATGGGTTGTAATGAATTTCAGGTTCTACGACATGTAATTCTTCCCCAGACAATACGTAACATTTTGCCACCTTTGGTTAATCAGTTTGCTTACATGTTGAAAATATCATCCATTGCATCGGTAATTGGTTTGGGGGAACTAACCAGAAAGGCAAATGAATTAACTGTAATTGAATACAGGCCTCTGGAAATTTATACTATATTGATTATAGAGTATCTTGTTCTTGTACTTATAGTCTCATTTTTTGCAAGGAAAATTGAGATTAAGCTGGATATGGGAAGGGAAGAATAGGAGAACCTCACAACCCGTCCCTCCAGCAAGTTTTTTTTCATTACTCCTTCATATTTTAAAAATAACATCCATTTACTTATTTTTCCAGTCATTTTGGTTATTTTAAGTTTTGGTAGCTCGATAAAGTGTATTACAAGATGATTTGTAAGTATATACTCCCTTTTTCTTCCTTCCAGTATCATAAAATAGTTATGTATCCCAGGAAGTTCCGGAAGCAGCACGAAATCCAGAATATTTATACATATTACCGGGTTTAGTTTTTTGTATTTCTCACTTTCTTCAAGTTGTGATTTGTATAGATCCGCCTGTGGGGAACACTTTTCTGCTTCTTCCCTGTAGTATTGTGCTTGCGGTTCATCCCCACGCCTGTGGGGAACACTTTCATTTATCTCATTGCTGGTTGAAAAAAAACCGGTTCATCCCCACGCCTGTGGGGAACACATCATTTCCAAAATCCTGGAATCGCAATACAGCGGTTCATCCCCACGCCTGTGGGGAACACTCTATCTCTTCTTTTTCTGCAATCTCTGCACACGGATCATCCCCACGCCTGTGGGGAACACTCTTACATGTAATTCTTTATATTATATGAACTAACAAAAGTCAATTTTTTCTACCAATTCCTTCTCTAGTTTTTCAAAGAACTTAAAATGGAAATAATTCAGGAGAACTATCTTCTTTAGGAAAAAAACCTACAAGTGGAAATCCATCAACTTTTAGAGGGAAACGTCGGTTACCACCATAGGTATCAAAGTCATATCCTGATTCAGTATTGGTGGACCATGCAATAATAACATTGCCTTCATAAACTTCTTCCTTTACCGTTTTCCAGAGTACTTCACGTACTTTTCCAGAATAATCTCCAATATAAACACCCGCACGTATTTCCAGTAAGAATCTTGCAAGATACCCTCTTAATCTTGGAGGTACATTCTCAGTTACGATGACCAACATCTCCAACTCCCTCCTCTTCTGGTATTGCTATGGGCATTGATTCAACAGTTTTTTTCGGCAATGGAATACCACCAGCTGAAAGAATTTCTTCTATTGTTGGAATTATTCTCTTTAGGATTTTGTGTTTTTTGAAACTATTCCTGCAATAAATACGTGTTTCCCTTGCAGGATTAGAAGGATTATCTTTTGCTACTTTAAAAGCCATAGGAACAACAGTCTCAAATTTAAATAAATCAGCTATATCATAGACAAAGGACTGCGGCTTCCCACTATGTATAAATCCTATTGCGGGTGAATAACCAGCCGCAAGAATTGAAGCTTCACAGATTCCATATAGAGAATGATTTGCTGCACTTATACACCTGTTTGGAATGTCACCTTTCGTCCAGTTTTTTGGATCATAAAATCTTCCTTTCCATGAAACTCCATATTGTTTTGCAAGAATTTTATATAGCGATTTAACACGGGATCCCTCTATTCCACGCAGCTGCTCAATACTTCTCTTCCGGGGTGGTTCTTCCCCAAAACGATAACGATACATGGCTCTGACAACCTTTAATCTTAGCTCATCATCCAGTGCTAATTCGGCCTGATACAATAGTCTATCAGCTCTGGCACCACCAGGCTGTCCGGCGGCATATAATCGAACACCACTTTCCCCTACCCAAATTAAGAGACAACCAACTTCAGCAGCCAGACTTACTGCTGAATGAGATATTCTTGTTCCAGGTTCCAGCATAAGACAGGCAATTCCTCCAACAGGAATATGTTTTCTTATACCGGTCTTGTCTATAAGTACAAAAGACCCATCTTTTACATCAACCTGCCCCTTTCCAAGAAAAAGAATCGAATTACGTTCCTTAATGGCAATAGGTTTTGCTTTAAGCCTCATTTTAAATACGTCTTACAAGCAAGAGTCCGCAACCGAAGGCTTTTGAACGTCCAATACCTGAATGAAGCATTTTAATAAACGCCTTTGTATCTGTAACAGTCAACAGACCTTCATAATGAATAGAACTATACTGTATGGGTTTCACTTTTCTCCCTTTATAAAAACGATTTTGTATATAGCCGTCAATCAACACATCTGTTTCCTTTAGGGAAAAACCACACCGTTCACCCTGACGAATCAACCATAATTTAGAAGCATTTTCACAGGTCTGAACAATAGATACCGCATTACCCCCATTCTCCTTTGCCTGTTTCTTTGCATCCATCCAAACATCGTGTTTTACTGAATGCTTCTTTCCCTCAACTTTACGAGATACAACAGGATTTGCTACAAGTGAAAAAGCAAGTTTCAGTCCCTTCACAAGTTGAGGGTAGTAGGATTTAGAAATAACGGATACCCCCCCGGTCTCTACCGGCTTAGTTTCAGAAACCAGTAAGAATTGAGGAATACCTCCTTTTTCATCTTTATGAAAAAGAAAATCCCGTTTCTTATTACCATCATTTGGGAAAAGATCCCAGAGTATTTGATGTGCCATATACCCGTCACTGCCACTTTTTTGTTTAAGCAAATTGAAGAGTTCATGCCCTCTTTTTAAAGTTACCCTACTGATGTACATCGGCAGCCTCCAATTTCTTTTCTACAGCCATATACTCTTTACGGGCAGTAAACTGCCATCGTTTTCGACTTAATGGTTGGTCATACCGTTCAACTGACTGCAATGGATTTAGTCCTGATTCAATTCCATCTTCCCAGAAATATGAAACACTGCTTTCAAAAAGATTTTTTTGTGGATAATCTGAATAAATACTTTGTAACCATTCCGGGGTATTCTCACTTATTGGTAATGGGAATTTAACTTCATAATCACTAAAAGCCTCTTTAAGGTTAGGTTTAACCACAATAATAGGAGATAGGGGGAGGGAAGGCACACAGGATTTTCGTCCAAAGTAGATGTGAAAATATGGTTCTCCCAGCGCCTTTTCAATCTGTTCAAGTGAGAATTCAATTTCCCCTTCTTTCAAATAAATAGCTACCACTGACAGAGAATCACAGCGATATTCACGTCTGGAAAGAATGGTTCCAATTTTATCTTTAGCAGCTGATAATTCAGCTCGTCTGGTATGGTATACAATCTTATTCTCTTTTTTTGGTACCTGTACTGTATGAAAATCTTTAAGGATCGACCCACCTGAATAAAGCTGAACAGCAACGCCCAGATTATTAGAAAGTGAATTCAACCGGTCCTCCTCATCCCTCTTAATTCCAAGAGAAGCCGAGACAAGACCAATAATCGCTGATTTTGATGGGTAACGGCTACTCTGCCGCTCACCGCCAACAGCTATCTCACCCCAGGAAACGAGGGGGGCATAGATCTGAAACAGTAATAACCTCATTATTACGCTCCTACAAATTCAAGAATCTCTGCAAGTGAACCTTCCGCCTTATCAACATTCAATACTTTAAAATCATCAGCGCAGGAACCATACACTTTGTCCATATTGGTACGAAGAATTTCTATTCGTTCAATAGCTGCATTGGCCATATCCGTATTATCTACCGGTTTTAGAAATGCGGAAGAAAGCTGTCTGGGCTGCTGAGAACCTTTTTCAGCCATAATATAGAGAGCACGGGCACGGGACGCATAACTGTTCTGCTTCCCGGATGGAGCCACTGTTGCGGCTGCTATTGTAAGAGCTTTAACAGATTTACTTGCCAGATCCTCGCTTCCTAAATTTTCAATAAGAAGAGTTTTATTAATGCAAATATATGTGTAGAAAACACCGGAACCAAAACCACTTTCACCAATATGAGCAGAGCCTGCATCTTCTTCGTTATTATTCAGATCATCCACGGCAGTGAAGTAATCATCTTCCACAGTAATCCGGTTAACCGTAATTGCATGGGCTACCTGGGCAGCTGCTTCAACATTGTATTTTGGGCTTGAGGCAAGCATCCGTCCAAAAAGGGCAATGTCAACTGCTTCAATATCTTTCCGAAGAAGTTCAAGTTCTTCTTTTTCAGGAGCGCGGTCTTCACTTACAAGCATATCTGCAAGAGCAATAACGGCAGCCCTCTCTTTAGGAGCAATATGAACCAACTGTTCAATTTCAAGATCGCTAAAAGACTTCTCTTTTTCATCTTTTTTAAGCTTCCCAAACTGAGAAGCAATTTCCTGTGACCATTTTTTGGCTTTACTGTCTGAAACACCTGCATCAATAAAATGGTTATACACTTCAATACCAAATTTCTTTGTACGAACTCCAATTCTGTCACCAAGAGATTCCTCGAAAATTTCTGAGGTTCTCCAAGCCCGCTTCAAGCTTTGTGAAGATATTCGAAGACGATCCACCCCTCCCATTTTGGCTGTCTTAGGACGACCAAGGTCATCACGGTTAAGGTTGGATGGCGCATAGTTTGTAAGTAAGTGTAATTGTATAAATTCAGACATAATATTTCTCCTTATTTTGTATAATATTTTCTATTTTTCGTATTTCATAGCTGTTTCATAGTAATCACGGGAAAGTTCAAATTTAAGTCCCCTCCCAGGCTTCTTATAAGCTCCCCGGAACTCATTATTCCAGAGAAGAACTGTATCTACAAAACTTATCAGGTTTACATTTCCATCAAGAATTGAAACAGTTCTGCGGAGGGATCGATAAAGCTCATCCCACTCCCGGCAGGATAATAGCTGACGAAACCGACTCTCACTCAAGGGAACACGTCCATTTTTTTCTCTTGGTGTGGCAAGAGACCTGGCAAATTCCAGAGATGTATCATTTTTAATATGGGCTGATACACCTGCCATAGTTGCAACTGCTTCCAGTGAAATCCATTTTGGAAACATATTTTTCAGCCTATACGTTTCTGAATGAAGAGCAGCTTCTTCAGGTGAGTTACAGCGTTTAAGCTGTGCCCTTCCTCCATTATTTTCCTGTAATCTTTTCCACCAGCTTGTTAAAACCTTCTGCATTTCTTCATTTATCATTATTCTTCCACCTCCTTGAGAGTTTTAAGATTATTTATCATTTTACCAATTCCTGATTTTAAACCCTTACGAGCTTTGACCACTCTTTTCATATTCAGTCCATCCTCCTGCTGTGCAAGTGCATTTGAATCAAAGAGAGTTTCAGCTTCTTTTGTCAAAGTTTTTCCCCATTCTTCAATAAGGTTGTTCTTTATTTCATCATTCCCAAGGTTCTTAACCAATCGCTCCAGAAGTGAATAAAAAGGGGGTTCTGTGTTTTGCCAAAAGGCAGAATCAAGAAAACTCATGTCACCCTTTGCATCTTTAGGAGAACCAAACCAGGCAGATTTTACTGCATAGCGAAGAGAACTTGAAAGCTCATGGGCTTGGGCTATCAAACCTCCAGTAAAAGCTGTAACAACTTCAGTATCTTTGGAATCGAGTGGATATATTGGCATTGTTGATTCATACCAACCCTTTGCTTTCATATTATCCATATTAAACCCTGCAGCCCAAAGTATAATTCCCCGTTCTTTTGCAACGTCTTTTCGATAGTTTGATGAACTCAATAATTTTATAACCTTTGCAGGAATAACACGTTCTGTTTCAACAGCGAAACCTAACCAGTGACGATAGCTGATTCCTCCATCTTGTGGTTTAATAGATAGTGGAAAGTCCTCTGGTTTTTTCGGATCGTGACCATATGCATTTAATGGGTGCATCCAAACCCCATCGTAGTTATTACCATGAATTTTTGTGATGAATGAATTAACAATACTGTTTGACACGTCGCCAGTTAGGTCACACAAACCACTATCACAGGAAAAGTTCAAACGGATTCTTCGAGGCATACCAAAGAAATGGTAAAAAGGATGAACCTCCCCAGAAAAAAGTTCACTACCTTTTGTACTGCTCAACTTTGTAGGTTTCATCCAGGGGAAAATATCAAAGTTATCTGCAAGAGAGATATCTCCTGATAAAGTTGAGATGATCTCCTCACTAATTATATTGCACCATAATTTTTCCCACAAAGAAGCTTCTCCATGAGGAAGAATTATTGTAGTTAGAGGACCTCCACCACGTAAACCAACACGATGACCAGCTCCACCTGATGGAGCAAAGGTTTGCAGGGTATAAAGAGCAATTGAAGCCCAATAGGCGTCAACACTTTCAACCATACCACCTTTAATAAAGTGAGCCTGATTATTCTTTCTGGTATTAGCACCTGGAGCTTCGATAAGAAGTGTAGATATTGGTTTCTCTTCTGCCTCTTTCAGATTAAAATCCTGCATAAAAGCTGGTCCATTTGAATCAATCTCAAAGCAATCTTTATACTTCAAAACTCTTTCAGAAAAATCTTCAGAATCATACGGTTCAATAAATAGTTTTTTCCAATTTCGTTCTTTCTCAGGTATAGCCGAGACTTGAACAATACCAATTAGAAGCTGATAGAGGGCATTCTTAAAGTCGGGTCTGGGGGCTTCAAGTTCCATTGCTGGATTATCTGAATAGTTATCCAATAGTTTATGAATAGCAATTTTCTCTTTAGTTCCATTTTTTCTGACTATAGGGAGCCAGGGATCTTTTATTAAATTCATTTTTCCTCACTTTCAAAGTAATTTTAATTTCCCAGTTATTGGATATTGTCTACCTACAAATGCAAAACCTTTTCCTAATTCCAAAAGAAATTTTGTTATATGTTCAGTCAATTGAAGTTCGATATCGCGTTCCCAAGGGTCTTTTCCTATTGTAACAAAATCAAAAAGATATGGATCTTTGATAGTTTGCTGAGCAAGCTCAGAATCTGGTAAGGGAAGAATTTTATCAAAGTTTGTCAAAGCAGTTCCAACTCTACTATGTAGTTTCTTTTCAATTTGGAGTGTTAGTATATTTCTGGACCATCCATTTTCAATAGTTTCTTTAGCATAAAAGAGGGATACCGATACTTCTTTCACTTTACCCAGTATTACTCGTATATGTCCCCAGGGTAAAAGTCCCACAGGCTGTGGGACTTTTCTAAAATTAGTAGAGTAAAAACTATAAAACTGTCTCATTGCAAATAAATTTGTACGTGAAAACCCCTTCATTCCGCTGTATTCACTGCATAAATCCCGGGATAACTGTTCTACTACCGAGGATCCCCAGCCTTTTCTCTTTTGAACTGCAATAATTTTTTTACCAATTTCCCAATATAGACTTATCATTGCTTTATTTGCTGATAGTTGTGCCTTATGCCGGCTTTTTTCAATGTTTATCCTTATCTCACCAAGTAACTTTATGTAATCTGCCTCATTTTTAAATATTTTTACAGGTTTCATCTATTACCCTCTAATTTATTTACCAATAGTCCCCCATTAGGACTATAACTAACCATTACCTCTTTTCCATTAACATCATTTCCAGTAAGCTCCATTTTATCTATATTAAAAACTATAAACAAAGTATCATACTTAAACCGTCTTTGCGTTTTTAGAGTATTTATAGCACTTTGAATTTCATCACTATAATCGATAGAGTTTAAAGCACTTCTACGAAGAGATAACGAGCTAACATCCCACATAAAATCTTTCTCAGTATTATACAAAGGAATAATAGCTCCATCTTCCCAACGACATAAATAGAGAGTGTTTGTTTCCTCGGATAGACGGGTGGGTATTCTTTCTTCTTCATCCCAGCGGTTACTGGACAGCTGGCAGTAACCCTGATCGAAATTAAGCTTATTAAACTCTGCCTGAGATTTATCAGCCATCATTTTGCCCCAGGCTTCATCTTCAGAACTATTTAAAACATCCGGTACTTTTATTGTTTCCTCATTGCTGAAGACAGATTCAATAAGCAAACGAGCCTCTTCCGGCATTTTCAATCGCTTCTGTTTTTTTAAAATCTCTTTTGTCCTCCAGAGAAGAGCGACATCTCTGTAAACCCACTTTGCTATGGGGAATGCATCTGCATACCACTCCGACGTTGGTTTATCGGTATCTTTTGGTATGTGGACATATAAAACAGGTTTATCCCGATCTCCTCTTTCGTGACGATGCAATCGACCGGCTCGCTGGATAAGAAGATCAATTGGCGCAAGGTCACTGATAATAATACAATTTTAGTTGACTGTGCAAGACTTTGATATTATTCTTTATGTGGTAAAGAATTAAAAGTAAAGTTTCTCTTCTCTATATCTTACAAAATGGGGTTGTATGCGAGAGTGTGAGCATTTCCCCGAAGGTTGGTGTATGAGATATAGGGAACCTTTCACTGTTTTTCCTAGAAAAATGAGATCAGGACGTACTGTATGGTATTATCAGACTTATGATAATAAAAACCGGCGTACTACTGCAAGATCAACCGGGCAGACTTCCAAGGGTGCTGCCAGGGTTTACTGCAACAAGCTTTTCAAAGAAGATGCCCTTATTCCGAACAGGGGTGGTAATATTACTTTTGCTAAATATTCAGAAAATTGGTGGGTATGGGATAAATGTGAGTATGTGAGATACAGGCTTAGCCGGAGAGAGCTGAGCAGGACTTACATAGACTCCAGCAGTGCAAATCTTAGACTCAATATTCTACCGTATTTTGGTAAAATGAAACTTGAAGCTATTACAAACTATGATATAGAAAAATGGCTTTCAAGCTTTGCCTTTAAGGGTTTATCAAACCTTACCGCAAATATTAATTTATCTTGCCTGAACATAATGCTGACCGATGCAATTAGACGTGGGCTACTGGATTCTAATCCTGCAGATAATGTTTCACCCTTGAAGAAAGATGCAAGGAAGAAAGATATTCTAACTGCAGATGAGGTTAGTCTGATCTTCAATCATGACTCTATTGAAAAACTATGGAAGAAGAAGATCTACTATCTGGCTAATCTTCTTTCTGCATGTACAGGCTTGAGGATTGGCGAGATTCTTGCTGTTCGAGGAGAAGTGCTTTTTGATGGCTATGTTCTTGTCTCAAAGCAGTATAACAGTAAATATGGCCTGGTACCTACAAAGACCAGAGATTCCAGACAGGTTCCTGTTCCTTCTGAATTGCAAAAAGAACTGGATGTTTTGAATAAGAAGAATGATGGCGGATATATATTTTCTACAACTGGAGGAGATAAACCAATTAGTTATCAGGTGCTGACCCGTGCACTTAAATATGCTTTAACCCAAATTGGAATTGAGAAAGAGGAACAAACAAGAAGGTATCTATGCTTCCATGGTTGGCGCCATTTTTTTAATACTACAATGAGAACCAATAACATCAGTGATGGAAAGCTTCAGAAGCTGACAGGGCATAAATCCATGGCTATGACTGAACGCTACACTCACTTTAAGATTGATGATTTTCAGGATGTACAGAAGATCCAGGCGAAGATTCTGCAGATGCCCCGAAAGGTAGGGTAAACCCTACCTTTGGTGGATACAAAAAACCGGTAATATTGTTATCAGAGAAGAGAAACAATTCTTTACCAAAGCCAATTTCAACAATTAGTAATTTTGGAATTGGCAAGCGTTTTTTCTTTCATCTATTAGATTTTTAAAGGGGTTGATTATGGAAGCATTATTGACAGTCAAAGAGGCAGCTGAAGTTACAAGGCTTAAAACAAAAACTTTGTATGCTTATGCAGAGAGAAGAATTATTCCTCATATAAAACTGGGGAGCCGTTTGTTTTTTACCAGGGAGAAGCTTGAGAGATGGATTGAAAGTAATTCTGTTGAAAGCATTGAGGCTGGGAAGGTCCAGGGATGAAGACTCCTTACCTGACCATAGAGAAGATTCAGAAGGCAGTGAAGTTCCTTGAGAAGCGGAAGACCCATGCAAAGGGGATTGACAACAAGGATTGGGAGAATGAGTTTGATAACGCCATTACGGTTATCCGGGAGATGGCGGGAGTAGATTTAAAGCTATGAGTGATCTGCCGGATGTAACAGGAAACAATTTACCTGCAAAGTTTATCGAAGAGGAAAGCTGGCTCCGTCAGCCTGGCGAGACTAATGCTGCCTATCATGCTTTCTGTCTCTACAGAGACTACGGCGGTGACAGGAGCATAAAGAAGGCTCTTGTCCGGAGTAATACTCCCATGAGCCGGAGCGGTATATGGCAGGCCTGGATCAGAAGCATTTCTAATTATGACAAAATTTATTTAAGTGCTCAGACCGATTCCCGCATAAATCTTCTAAGACTAGAAGATTTCGCTACAAATCGGCTGTTAACCAGGACAAATGTTTTTGGCATTTCTCATTTTAATGAATTTTTGCCTGGCTATATGAGTAACCAATCAAAATGAGAATTGCTGTTGGAGCAAGAAGAATCTTTGGGTAAGGCGTTCGGGTGATTATGACAAACACCTGGACAATATTCGCAGGACCGAAAGAGAGAACACTTTCCGGGAGCGGGAGAAGAAACATCTTGAGATTTCAAAGAAGATGCTGGACCTTATCGAGAAAAGACTTGATAAGTTCGATTCTGAGGAGCTGTCCCAGGGGATGATTACTGAATGGCTTAAGAACTGTGTTTCCATTGAAAGAGAGAGTCTGGATCCTGAAGATGGTGAGGAGAAGCCCGGAAACCTTAAACAGATGCAGATCTCCTTCTTCGAAGAATTTGACGGTGTGTGAATAGACGATTCCTACCGACCAGGGCACAAAGGGAAGCCCTAAGTCTAATAAAAAGCGGTGCGAAGCACATCCTTCTTTTTGGAGGAGCCAGAAGCGGTAAAACAACTATACTTGTCCTGGCTATAATATTCCGAAGCCTGAGATACCCCGGAAGCCGTCACCTTATCTGCAGGTTACGGTTAAAGGATGCAAGGAGTTCAGTTCTTCATGAAACAATGATTCCCCTGGTCGCAACTTCGTTGCTGCTCGGGTATGCGTCCTTCCTGGTTAAACAGGATCATAGGATCAAAACTATACAAACTGAATCGTCACGACAATTACATAAGCCTATACAACGGCAGTGAAATCTGGATCGGCGGTCTGGGCGACAAAGAACAGGTAGACCGTATCCTGGGTCACGAGTACAACACGATCTACTTCAATGAAGTCTCCCAGATCTCCTATCATGCCGTAACAACTGCCTATTCCAGGCTTGCCATGAAAATTCCCGGCTGCAGGAACTTATTCCTTTATGACTGCAACCCGGCTTCTCCCCTTCACTGGTCCTACCGCGTTTTCATACGAAAGCTAGATTTTAAGACAGATACTCCCATTGTCCGTCCCGAGATGTACGAATCAATGCTGATTAATCCGGAGGACAACAGAGCTAACCTCGCAGAGGACTACATCGAAGATGTCCTTGAGATTCTCCCGGAAAAACAAAAGGCCAGGTTCCGCTACGGCCAGTGGGTAAAAGGCGAAGGCTGCATCTATGACCGTTTCACCGAAGAGATGATCATTGCCCCCGCTGATCTTCCGGAAATGGAGTACTACACCGGAGGCCAGGACTTCGGCCTGAACATTGCAGGAGTAAAGATCGGCTACCACAAAGACAAAACCTACGTAGTAGCCGACCACGGCGGCCATAACATAACTACAAAAACCTTCAACGATCAACTAAAAATCCGTAACTGGTACAACGATGACTTCCCCGTCTACTGCGATCCTGCCGGAGGAGAGCGAATCCAGGAGATTACCGGCGGCACGAAGGCAAACAACGCCGTAGATTCCGGCATTGATTACATTAATAGCCTGATTGAAAGAGAAAGGTTCTACATATCTTCAGTATGCACCGGAGTTCTATCCGAAATCTGGGACTACTCCAGGGATGAAGACGACAAAATAGTAAAGATAAATGATCACTACATGGATGCAGTAAGATATGCAATATTTTCCTCGGTACAACAGGGAGTAATTATTGGGTAAATATTTCCAATAAAACAACCTGATAGCCTGAAAAAGTAGGGAAGCTCTTAAAAATAATGCTCTTTTAAGTTATATGGTTTCTATATATCTCTATTAAATTAATAGTAATTCCATTTAAGCGGGGACTATAGTAAAATATATGGAAAAGTAGTTAACTAATATGTTATGCAGCAGATAAATTAAGAATATAGGAGATCAAATATGCAAATAGATAAAATTTCTATCGAGAAATTATTTGGAGTTTTTAACCATGAAATAAAAATTAACAATGACATAGGAATTACAATAATAATTGGTGAGAATGGATTTGTGAAAACCGTTATACTTGATATGATAGAGGCATTTTTTAATGGAAAATACTATTACTTCAATAATGTAGAATTTAAAAACATTACATTTACATTCAGTGATGGGGTTACCTGGGTTTTAAGTAAGGAAATCAGTATTGATGATTTTCCAACTCTTATATTGAAAGAGATCAATAAAAAAAAGAAGCAGTATAAGCCATTACAGCTTCTACGATATGATGAAGAGCATGTGCATTATCTGAGTAATAGAATGAAAAGGAATTTTCCAGAATTAAGACAAATGGGACCAAACCTGTGGGAAAATAGAAGAACTGGAGAATATTTAAAGCGAGAAGATCTACCAATAAAATACCAAAATTATATGCAATATGAATTATTTTATGATGCAGATGATACGGAGAAGCCAAAATGGTTCATGCAAAGATTCGAGAGCCTGGATGTAAGCCTTATTGAAACTCAAAGAGTAATTTCTCTTTCAAATAGGGAGAAAGATGAGAGACATAATAAAACAGTTGAAAATTATTCTGAAGAACTAAGCAAATTGATAAAAACCTATCTGACTCAATCTACAGAACTTTCTTCGAAACTTGATAGAACATATCCAAATAGACTAATTAATAGATTAAAGGAAACATCAAATTTATCAAAAGATGATTTACTCGTAGAGTTAGATTCACTTGAAAAAAAACGTAAAATGCTTGATGCCGTTGGATTAATTGAAATAGAAAAAGACTCTAGTATCATAAGAATTGAAGATCCACAAAATGTAATTATTGATGTTTTGAAACTATATGTAGAGGATAGTTTTGTAAAATTAGAAATATTTGATACTATTTCAAGGAAAATTGAGATATTCTTAAATATCATAAATAAAAGGTTTAAACACAAGAAATTATATATTGACAAGGATAAAGGTTTCTCGTTTGTATCAACAATAAAAACAGATAGAGAAGGTGTTCATGAAGAAATACCAGTGGGTAGGTTGTCCTCTGGTGAACAAAATGAATTAGTACTCTTTTATTCCCTATTATTTAAAACAAAGCAAAATTCATTAATATTGATTGATGAACCAGAAGTTTCACTGCATATTTCATGGCAGATATCATTTATAAGTGATTTAAAAGAAATAGCAAAATTAAATAATGTAGAAGTGTTAATTGCAACACATTCCCCTGATATTATTGATGAAAATTGGGATTTAAAAGTTGAATTAAAGGGATTGGAGTAATGGAAGAATTTATAACTGCTTCTAGAACTGCCAATGCAATTATGCAAAATACTACATTTCAGGGTGTTTATTTACTTTTAGAAGGAAAGAAAGATAAGCAATTCTATAACAGAATTATAGATTCAAATAAAGTTAAACTGAAAACAACATCAGGTAAAGAAAATCTTAGAGAAGTAATTAAAATATTAAATTCTCGATCTTTTAAAAGACATTTAGGAATTCAGGATGCTGATTTTTCTCGATTGACTGATAACGATGTAAATATTACAAATCTATTCATGACTGATGATCATGATCTTGAAATGATGATTATTAGAACATCGGCATTTGATGAAGTTATTCAGCACTTTTGTGATGAGGATAAAATCAAAGATTTTACAAGAAAAATAAATACAACAATAAAAGCGAAAGTTTTTGAATTAAGCATTGATGTTGCATATTTAAAATTAGCTAATGAGGAATTTAATTTGGGATTAAAGTTCAAGCCAAAATCAATAAATGGTAAACACCTTAAATATTCTAAGTTTATTTGCAATAAAAAGTTTAAATCATTAGGACAAAATTCATTAATTGAAACATGTTATAATTATTCATTAGGTAAATGTAGAGAGACGCAAAATAAAGAGATTATAATGGAGAAGTTTAATATGGAAAAGAAAACTCAACATGATATATATCAACTGCTTAATGGTCATGATGTTTCAAATATATTATTTATATTGATAAAACATATTCTTAAAAGTACAAATGGGATGTTAAAAGATTATAATTCTATCGAAAGCTCACTTATTTTAGTTTATGAAAAGATTAATTTCAAAAAAACGGATTTATATCGAGAAATTTTTAAATGGGCCTCAAAAAGAAATATTACACTTTTCTCTAATGAACTGAATGCTGCATAATACTAAGGATTGATTCGACTTTAAAGGTCGCCCTCTAAGAT
>JAQIBN010000108.1 GCA_027859095.1 Spirochaetia bacterium
TATAAAATTAATTTCTTTTTTTGGTATTTTATTTGCAGACCATTATAAAAGGAGTATATAATATGATACAGAGATTGTTATTCTTAATAATCTTTTTAGCAAGTTTAATATTATTAAAACTAACAGGCTATGTTATATTTTTACTAATCATGTATATAACAGGTGTAATAATAACAATTGTTTCTATAAAAAGTTATAGAAATATTAAACGAAACAAAAAATGTAATAGAGAAATAGATGATTGTGATTAGTAATTGTAGTTGTTCTGTTTTAATTATCAGTTAATAAATAGGTAATAATAAGAAATAACAGATTGATGTCATTGTTTAATCAGAGCTGAGATATTTCAAAATTGTATAAAGATAGAAAATACTATAATGATGTGAGGTGAAATATGAAAAGCGGTCCTAAAAGTAAGGCAATGTTTGATAGAGCTACCCGTGCTCTGTCTGGTGGCGTGTCTTCAAATTTTAGATATTGGGGTGATGATTCTACCCTTGTAGTAAAAAATGCTAAGGGTGCATATCTGTGGGATCAGGATGATAAAAGATATGTTGATTACAGATTGGGGTTTGGTCCTGTTATACTTGGTCATGCCAGACAGGAGATTAGTGATCATATATCCGAAGCAATGACAATTGGTAATTGTTTTGCAATGACTAATGAGTATGAAATTAGAGTTGCTGAAAAGATTAAAAAAATGGCAGGTGTTGATTTAGTTAGAATGACTAATACTGGAACCGAAGCCACTATGGGTGCAATGCGAATTGCCAGGGCATTTACCGGAAGGGATAAAATATTAAAATTTGATGGTGCGTACCATGGTTTTCATGACTACTCTTTATGGAATACCTATCCGCCTACATCAGGTGTTGGTTACAAAAATGCTCCTTTTCTTGTTCCTCAGGGTTCTGGAATTCCAAGATCTGTTGGCGATCTAATGTATTCACTTCCTTTTAATAATAAAGAGATTCTTGAAAAAAAACTTAAAGAAAGATGGCATGAAATTGCCTGCATAATTGTAGAACCACTTCTCGGAAATCAGGCTTCTATAATGCCTCAGGATGGATTTCTGGATTTTGTAAGAGATCAATGTACTAAATACGGTATAGTGATGATTATGGATGAGGTTAAAACCGGTTTCCGGATTGCCAAAGGTGGAGCTCAGCAATACTTCAATGTTAAGGCAGATCTTGTAACTTATGCAAAATGTCTTGGAAATGGTTTTCCAGCTGCTGCCATTGCCGGTCAGAAAAATATTATGGGAGAAGTTGGTCCCGGGAAAATCCCTCATGGGGGAACATATGGTGGTAATGTTGTAGCAATGGCAGCTGCGGATAAGGTTCTTGATCTTATAGAGGCCGGTGAGCTGGATAAGGTAAATGATCATGGAAAGAAATTAAAAGCAGGATGGAAGAAGATACTTGATTCTGCAGGTGTACCTTATGTTATCCAGGGCGCTGATGCAATGCCAGGTATTGTTTTTACTGAAGAGAAAGTTTGTACTGAGTACTCTCATTGGGCAAATGGAGACCATGATACTTATGATAGTATTATAGATAAATGTATCGAAAAGGGTGTAATGCCCGATTGTGACTCCCGCGAACCCTGGTTTATTTCGTCTTGTCATACGGATAAGGATCTTGAGTTTGTTTTGGGTGTTTTTGAAGAATCTGTCAGAGAAGTAATAAAATAAAAAGGAGATCTTTATGGGATATGGAATAATTTCAACTATACCAGCATTCTTTTTAGTAATTTATATTTTTAAAACAAAAAGAATACTGGAATCACTTATTTTTGCATCACTTTTAGGGTTTATTATTGTCCATAAGTTAGGAGCTTTTAGTGCTTTTATGGAAAGTATACTTAATGTTGGAATGGAGGAGGATACTGTCTGGTTATTCGTTGTTTGCGGAGTTATGGGAAGTATT
Source organism: Spirochaetia bacterium (assembly GCA_027859095.1). Lineage (GTDB taxonomy): Bacteria > Spirochaetota > Spirochaetia > B11-G9 > B11-G9 > JAJRQE01. The sequence continues at coordinate 1,932 of JAQIBN010000108.1, forward strand.
ATTGCTCTGATAGAAGTCTCCGGGGGTGCACACGCTTTTGGAGAATGGGTTTCTAAGCGGGCTAAAACCAGAAAAAGTACACTCATGTGGACATGGGCACTTGGTGTTCTAATTTTTATCGACGATTATCTTAATTCCCTTACTGTAGGGTCATGTATGGCTCCTGTTACTGATAAACATAAAGTTTCAAGAGAGTTTTTATCTTATATTGTAGATAGTACAGCTGCTCCTGCATGTGTAATCGTTCCAATTACCACCTGGGCAGTTTTTGCAGGCGGTTTGCTGGAAATTAACGGGTGGGCACCTGATGGTGAAGGTTTAATTTACTTCATTAAAACTATTCCATATAATTTTTATGGATGGATTGCCATGGCTATTGTTCCTTTGGTAATTTTAGGTGTTATTCCTATTTTTGGGCCGATGAAAAAAGCTGAAAAACGAGCAATAGAAACAGGTGTATTAGCCCCTCCGGGTTCAGAAAAAATTGATATTTCTGCTGGAATTGATACAATAAAAATCCCTTCCAATGCCAGGGTCATAAACTTCTTCCTTCCTATTATAGTTCTAATTGTTGCAACAATAGTAACTGGCACTGACATGATGATGGGTGTAGTTATAACTCTTGCTTTTATGGCTGTGTTATATATTCCTCAGAAAATTCTGACTGCAGAGAAATTTGCAAATGAAGCTGTCCGTGGATTTAAAAATATGCTTTATCCACTGTTCTTAATGTATCTTGCATTTATTTTTGCAGATATGAATGTTCAGATAGGTTTTACAGCATTTGTTATTGATACTGCAACTCCTTTGATGTCTCCCAAAACTCTTCCATTTGTCCTGTTTATTATTCTTGGAGCTCAGCAATTTATTACAGGAACAAACTGGGGTATGTATATTATTGCATTACCAATAGTAATACCATTATCAATGAATGTTGGAGCAAACATGCCCTTAGCCATAGGTGCTTTACTTTCTGCTGGAGTTTTTGGAAGTCATATTTGTTTTTACTCAGATGCAACAGTTCTTACATCTGCTGCCTGTGGTTGTGATAATTTTAAGCACGCATGGACACAGATGCCTTTTGGATTCCTGGCTGCAGGTATTTCTTCATTGGCATTTCTGGCCGCTGGATTTATTTTTGTATGATCAATGCAATTCCATTTAAGTATTTGATCATATAGCTGTTTGTCCACAGATTATGGTTATAATCTGTGGACTTAATAATTAACATCATTATCAATTAAAGCTATATGTACTTTGCTCTTTAAAAATATAGTTTCTATATAAACAATTCTAAATTATTTATTATCATTAGCGGCTAATGGAACTATAGTAGATACCCTGGATTGCTTTAGTTGGTAGTAATTGAAGCCTATGAACATACTGATTCTAAATAATGGGTACGGCAGGACGTACCCATTAATAAACTGATAAACATAATTTATCCTGATTATTTAGCTTAAAATCCTAATTTTTCTGCATATGCTGAAATTAATTTTTCTTCAATACCAAGACTTTTTAGTTTTTCAATAGTTGGCCGACCTATGTCATCCCATCCTCTGTAACTGTAATATTCGTTCATAGCATTGTCAAATGCTTCTTTTGTCATTGCGTGATCTTTTGGCGGTCCCTCTTTGAGAATTTCCTTATAGAATCTACCTGGAAGAGTATCTTCCCGTCTGTCAAAACCAAGCATTACATTGAACATTCTCTGAAGATTAAATATTCTCTCTCCTACTGTATATACTTTTTCTGCAGGCCATTCTCCACCTACTGTAACTTCATACAGGCTTCCGATTGTTGCATCATCTATAGGCCAAAAGTCACAAACTCCCATTGAAAACTTGACAAACTGACTGTTCTGCATATCTGCAACCAGTTTTCCTTTTCCCTCGAATGTAAATGGATCCAAAGTTCCCCATGCCTCTTCACCTACAGGGTAGGCGGTCAGATGACATCCCCCTCTGGGTGCACTTACATAGGCGATTCCCATTCCCCAGGAACCTCTTGGATCATAACCTGGCAATTCCATTCCTTTTACATTGATGGCATAATCATCTCCGCCATATTTTTCAGCAAGCCATTTAGATCCCCTGGATGCTTCTTCTCCAATTCCCCTGCGGAAGGAAATATCTTCCATATATTTATAGGCCTTTTCTGCTTCACCAAAGTGTATACCAAAATTATGAAGACCTTTTTCAGTAGCTTCCATCATGTATGCAATTGTTCCTCCGGCAGAAATGGTATCGATCCCCAGATCATCACAAACAGCATTCATTCTAATTATATCAGCTCTGCTTCCTACTCCTATGGAAGATCCGCATAGAGCAATTGTCTCGAATTCGGGACCCTCAACAACAGCATCTCCATCTTTAACATAGTTCCCGCATGCAATACCGCAGGAAAAACATGCTTTTTTATTTAATCTTACAGTTTTAAAAGATTCACCGTTAATATTTTGATATTCAGGGAATCGACCCTCAGAGAAATTTCTGGTTGGAAGAAGTCCCGATTCCTGGGAGTAATCAACCAGACAGCTGGTACCAAGAGTGTATATTTCGTTTTCAGGATCTATAACACCATCTTTTATATGTGCAGCCATGGATATTTTCATACACTTTTTTATATCTGCCACAGCCACATCAAGCCATCCCCTTATGGTTATTGCCTTAAGGTTTTTGCTTCCCATTACAGCGCCCATCCCACCACGTCCCAACTGACGGTAACGTTCTGATGAAACACAGGAGAAAGGTACAAGATTTTCTCCGCCAGGACCTATGGCAAGAACTTTAAGTTTATCGTCACCTGTTAATACTTTTAGTTTATCTTCAGTGTCAAAAGTACCCAGCCCTTTAAATTCAGGAATTGAATGTATTTCTCTTGTATCAGGATCAATGTGGAGATATGAAAGCTCTGGTGCCTTTCCTGTAATCATTACAGCATCATATCCTGCATATTTCAGTTCTGCTCCAATATGTCCTCCCACGGATCCATCGGAAATGGTTCCCGTCTGGGGAGATTTTGTAGTCATTGCCAGTTTTGCAGAACAGGATACAATTGTTCCAGTCATTATTCCCGTTGTAAGAATAATACGGTTATCAGGAGAGAGTGGATCAGTTTCAACATCAAAATCTTCCATTAAAATTCTTGAGCCAAGTCCTTTCTGGCCTGTATACAGATCCACCCATTCTCTGGGAAGCTGTTTGTCCTTAATTTTACCACTGGTCAAATCAACCACAAGCATTTTACCAAAAAAACTGCTTACTTCACTATTTATTTTACTGCTCATTTTTTCGGCTCCTTTTCCCAGAGGGTAATTACATCTTTTGGACACCACTTAATACATTCCGGGTCACCGTCGCATAGATCGCAGATAATTGGATTATTTTCAGCATCAAGATAAAGGATATTTGTTGGACAGACTTCAACACATGCTTCACATCCGGTACATTTATCATTTTCAACAACCATCCATCTTCCATTACTCTTAATACCACCAGTAGTACATGTTTCTTCACATTTCCCGCACATTATACAGTGACTGGAACGTATTTTTATTCCATTACTATTGTACTCATGGGTCATTTTAAGTCTTGCTTTTTCCGGATTGAATACTCCGTCATGAACTGCCGAACAGGCGAGCTGGCATAATTTACATCCTGTACAGTCCGATAATCTAAATCTAAGAGGCATGGTTCATTCTCCTTTACAATCTGGCTTTATTGTAAAAGCTGAATTAAAAGGGCACAATAAATATTTAGCAGTATCTAATATTTAACAGAGCTTTATCAGAAGGATGTAATGAGACAAGATTTATTGGTGAGGATATTGTTCAAAGAGAATAAATAATGTACATCGGTTTGTTTATAAGGTACCGGAGGATGATTCTATAATTGTTCAACTTCGTTATCATTACCAATTTCCAATCAGCCAGCATTTATCAGGATCAATGATAACTGTAATGTATATGTTATTATTTTTTTATTGACTTATATGTACATGATGTTGTACTTTATTCTAAAGGAGTTATGTGATGAATACAATTACCTATACTGCAGTAAGAGAAAATCTAGCAAAAACTATGTCAGATATATGCAATGATCATGAACCTGTAATTATTACAAGTAAAAGAGATAAAGCTGTAGTTATGATCTCTCTTGATGATTATAAATCGATGGAAGAAACTACCTATCTTTTAAGAAGTCCAAATAATGCAAAACGTTTATTTGAAGCAATTCAGGAAGTTGAAAATGGCAGTGGTCAGGAAAAAGAACTTATACAATGCGACTAATATTTGCTGAACATGCCTGGGAAGATTATCTTTATTGGCAGCAAAATGATAAAAAATTATTAAAGAGAATTAATCTCCTGATAAAAGAGATAAAAAGAGAACCTGATAAAGGGATTGGTAAACCTGAGAAACTTAAAAACTCGTTTGCCGGATATAATTCAAGAAGAATAAATAATGAACATCGGATTGTTTATAAGGTCAGGGAGGATGATCTTATAATTGTTCAGCTTCGTTATCATTACTAATTTTCAATCAGCCAGCATTTATCAGGATCAATAGCAACAGTTATAATATTGCCATTTTTAAATGTTTCTGAAACCTCATTACTCCCCTCGTGTATCTCTGTACTGACAATATTTGAACTGCAGTTCAGCTTTACAGTCCTGTAGCGTCCAAAATATTCTGAGGATACAATTTCCCCTTTTATTATATTTTCTGCTGATACATTTTTATTATTTTGTATTACTCTCGTATCCTGAGGTCTGAAAAAAAGGAGATATTTTTCTCCCTGACTTATACCTTCTCTGTAGGGTAGTCTGAACTGTAATTTAGTATCCATGGACCTAAGGACTATCCCTTTAGTAGTTGAAATATTCTCAGCAACACATGGTATTTTATTGGAATCTCCAAGAAAGTCAGCACTAAATTTACTTACAGGTTTATTATAAATATCCCAGGGCGTCCCTATCTGTTCAATTCTGCCTTTATTCAACAGAACAATTCTATCACTAATTGAAAGAGCCTCATCCTGATCATGAGTAACATAGATTGTTGTAATACCAAGTTTTTGCTGGATATTGCGGATTTCCCTTCTTAGAATTGTCCTCAGCCTGGTATCCAAAGCACTAAGGGGCTCATCCAAAAGAAGGAGTTCAGGCGAAGGTGCAAGAGCACGAGCCAGGGCTGTACGTTGTCTTTCACCCCCCGAGAGAGATTCAATATTTCTTTTTTCGTATCCATTTAAATGTACCAGATCGAGCATTTCCGAAACTTTATTACTTATATCAGATTTTCTTAATTTTCTTGCTTTTAATCCATAGGAAATATTGTCATACACATTCATATGTGGGAAAAGAGCATAATCCTGAAAGACAATACCAATATTCCTTAACCAGATCGGAATATTGCCTACATTTTTATCATTTATAATTATACTTCCATTATCCTGATTGATGATTCCGGAAATAAGTTGAATTGTCGTTGTCTTTCCACATCCTGAAGGGCCTAATAGAGTAATAAGTTCTCCTTTTTTTATGTTAAGATTTACATCTATATTAAAATTTTCAAACCTTTTTTTTATTTCAACTAATTTTACGCCCAATTAGAAACCTCCAGATTTATTCTCAGATCCAAAATAATCCATTAGGATAAATGAGAAAGATGTAAAAATAATTAGAACTGTTCCTAATGCACAGGCAGCTATAAAATTATAAGAACCAATTAATCTAAACATCATAATTGGGATTGTTAGAGTGTTCTCAGATGACAATAGCATGGTAGCATTCATTTCCCCTATAGAAATTGCAAAGGCGAATGCTCCACCGGCAAATACTGCAGATTTTATAAGCGGCAATTCAATGGTAAGAAAAACTCGTAGAGGTGTTTCTCCCAGACTAAGTCCAGCGTGAATAATTTCAGGTTTTATTTTATCCAGTACTGGTTTAACAGCCCTTGTTACAAAGGGGTATGCAATGACTGTATGAGCAAGAATAATTAGTACCGAAGAATGTTTTAAAGGTGCTTCAAGATAATGCATCATTTTTAAATATCCAAGTCCCAAAATAACCGAGGATACCGATATTGGTAGCATAAACAGAGTGTCCAGAATTTTTATCGATTTTTTTTTGCCCCTGAGTACAAAGCTTATTAAAGTTCCTATCAATATTGATAAAATTACAGTATAGCTGGCATAGCTTATTGAATTTGTAATAGCCTGTATTAGAGTTATACCGTAATTACCCGGAGATGGATTTAGAATATTCTTGTAGGCAGATGCACTGAATATAGTTATATTCCCTGGATTTGTTTTTAAAAAAGATTTAATTATAACAGATATTACCGGTGCAGCTACGAGTAAGATAATAATTATTATGTAGATGGTAATACCTGCTCCGGTGGATTTTTTAATCTTTAATTTTGATTGGTGGTAGTCTTTGTTTGTTCTGATATGTTCATGATAATTCATGGAAGATTGGAAATGAACATTAAGATATACAAAAACAAGGGTAATCAATATTCCTACAACCGAAAGAGCTGCTGCTGCATCCATATTTAGTGAAATTCTTGCCTGTCTGTATATTTCAACTTCAATAGTAGTGTATGCAGGCCCTCCTCCTAGAACCAGTATTACCGCAAAACTTGTAAAACAGAATACAAATACCAATGCTGCACTTGCAAGAATAG
>JAQIBN010000126.1 GCA_027859095.1 Spirochaetia bacterium
CCTTTGACTGTAGATCCCGGTGAAATAATGGCTATAATGCTCAGTCCTATCAGGGTAATCCCAACGTACTCTTCGGCACTGAATTTTATTGCAATTCCTGCAATAAGCGGTGCTGCAAGCATGAGTACCACTACACTGAAAAATCCACCAAGAGCGGAAGAAACTGTAGAAATCCCGATGGCCTCACCTGCACGACCCTGCTGGCACATGGGGTAGCCATCCAGACTGGTTGCTATGGCTGAAGGTGTTCCAGGTATATTAATAAGAATTGCTGAAATAGAACCCCCATATACTGCACCAGTATATAGTCCAAGGAGAAAGGCAAAGGACACAACAGGATCAACCCCGAAGGTGAAAGGGATAAATACAGCAATTGTCATTGTGGCAGTCAAACCAGGTAGTGCGCCAAATATAATCCCCACCAATACCCCAAGAAATGAAGCAACAAATATCATGGGATTGGTAAAGTAACTTAAACCGGCTAAATATAGTTCGAATGACATAGCTTACCTCGTAATTAAATAAGAATTCCTGTTGGGAAGGGGATGCGAAGAAACAATTTGAAAACTAGATACATTATTGTAGTCAAACCAATGGATATCCCCAGTATGGGTAAAATCCGTGATTTTGCATTTTCTGTAAGAGCAACAATCAGGGTAAAAAGAAATACAAAAACTGCTGTGGCAAAACCAAAATAATTCATAATAAGAGGATAGAGGATGAGTAAGCCAATGGTCAGCAGAAAAAGAAATACAGATCTTTTCGTTTTCCATATTTCGGTGTCTTTTTCTGTTTTACTTCCTACTTTAAATGAACTGAAAAAAAGTATAACAGAAAGGATCGCGAGAACTATAGCTAAAAGTTGGGGATAGAATCCAGGGTTTATAACAATAGAACCACTGGTCTTAACCGGATATGTTCCCATATGGATAAACAACATCCCTGCCACAATAAGGAATACTATGCTGGACACTAAATCTCTTTTATTCATCTAATATTCCTCTCCTAATAACAAGAGTTGTAAGTAAGCAAAAAGTATAAAATAGAGGGAACCATAATAGCAAGTTTGTACAGGCCATATATCATGAGGCCTGTACAAATAAAGGATTACTGTTTAATCGTCTATAAACTCAATTCCTAAATCACTTACCAGGTACTCAAGTTGGTCCTCAGCGTCCTTCACCACTTTGGCAAAGTCTGTAGAATTACTGTAGGTAGGTTGAAATCCAGCTTCAATAAGAAACTTCTGAATTTCAGGATCATCCATACATTTTCCGATTGCATCGTCAAGAGTCTTAATTATAGCAGGATCAGTTCCTTTGGGAGCAACAAACCCTGAGTAATTTCCAAGAACCATATCAAGACCTTTTTCCCTTAAGGTAGGTACATCTGGATAATCAGGGTGACGTTCTGCTGAAGCAATTGCCAGCATCCGCAGCTTTCCTGCCTCAACATGCTGAGCCACATCAGGAAGTGGGATATTAGTAGAGTCTACATGTCCGCCTAGGAGAGCTGTTACTCCTTCTGCATACCCTGGGTAAGGAATATGATTTAGAGTGATTCCTGCTTTTGCTGCAAAAAATACTGCATATATATAAGCACTGGCACCGGCCCCGGAATCTGAATTTTTAAGCTTGCCAGGGTTAGCTTTGGCGTAGGCGATATACTCTTCAAGAGTCTGCCATGGGCTGTCAGCATTTACTGTTACTGTTGCAGGAATGGTGATTACCTGCGAGATCAGCTCAACATTATTTATATCCGGATAGATCGGTGTAACATATTTAGCAGAAACTGTGGACATTGATGTAGTCCCAAATGTATAGCCGTCATTGTCAGATTTTTCGATAAACAAGGAACCTACAACACCGCTTCCGCCTGTTTTATTCTGAACGACAAAAGGTACATCAAAGTAATCCTCCAGCCAGCTTGTAATAGGGCGGGTAAGAACATCTGTCATACCGCCTACAGACCATGGAATTATGACCTTCACATCTCTTGCTGGATATGCAGATTCGGCTTCCTGAGTTCCATTGGAAAAAACTGGCAGAGCAATGATGAGAATTAACATTAAAAAAAATAC
>JAQIBN010000250.1 GCA_027859095.1 Spirochaetia bacterium
ATTTATAAAAACAAACTCTTCAATTTTTTCAGAATGTGGATTTAATTATGATAGTTTTAGATCTTCTTTTAAGGTAAGCAATATTGGAATTATTCAATCGTTGATGAAAGTTTCTCATCAATATAATGCAGTATTTGCAGGGATATTAATTTTTGATGGAAGTAATTGGAAGATGGACCATACCCTTGGATTTAAAACAAAATCAATAGATAAATTCATTTTTTCAAAAAATGAAGAATTTAGTAAAGAAATATTTGATAATAAAAAAATTCTTCTATATAAAAGTGGAAAATATGGTATTGAGGAATTAGATAATAAAATCTCTGATGGTGATCTTGTATTTATGAAAGGAGGATTTTTCCTCCCAATAATATTTAATCAAAACTCAGCATATTTATTTCTTGGTTTAAAAACAATTAATTCTATCGAAGAATATATCGAAAACCTAAAAAAACTCTAATTTATTTTTCCTGTTATAAAATTACACAAAATTGGTAACTTGACAATAGAAAGGTTTTAAGTCTATTATCCAGAGTGACTGACTTTGGAGGAAGCAAATGGTTAGAATTTTACTTATAATTCTTCCTCTCGCCGGTTTATTTCTAGGTTGGATAATTAGATGGCTTTATGCAAAGTTTCAGCTTTCATCTACAGAACAGAGGGCTGAACGTTTAAATCATGAAGCGATAAAAGAAGCAGAAGCAAAAAAGAAAGAGTTACTTTTAGAAGGTAGGGATCAGCTCCAGAAAGAACGGAATCAGCAGGAGCGGGAATATCGTGAAAGAAGAATTGAATCCCAACGTATGGAGAGAAGATTCCTACAAAAAGAAGAAAATCTAGAGACCAAGCAGATTGATCTGGATACCCAGAGAAAATCGCTTGCAGACCGCGAGGGACGAGTTAAAGATAGAGAAGTATTTCTTCTTGAAGAAGAAGATAAATGGAAGAAGGAGCTTGAACAGATAGCAGGATTGTCCACTGAGGATGCAAAAAAACTCATTATGCAATCCATGGAAAACGAAGCTAAACATGATGCACAGTTTGTAATTAATAAAATAGAGCAGGAAGCATTAAATGATGCAGATAAAAAAGCTCGTGATATTATTGTTACAACAATTCAAAGGTTGGCTTCTGATGTAACATCAGATGTATCGATTAGTTCTGTTAATTTACCAAATGATGAGATGAAAGGTCGAATTATTGGTCGTGAAGGGCGTAATATCCGAACTCTTGAAACACTTACGGGTGTGGATATTATAATTGATGATACACCTGAGGCGGTTGTAATATCTTGTTTTGATCCTGTCAGAAAGGAAATTGCAAAGGTTTCTTTAGAGAGGCTTATTCAGGATGGGAGAATACATCCTGCAAGAATTGAAGAAGTTGTTCAAAAGGTTACAAAAGAGATTAGCCAGATTATTCTTGAAGAAGGTGAAAAAGTTGTATTTGATCTTGGTATTCACAATATAAGCAAGGAAATTATACGGGCTTTAGGAAGACTTCATTTCAGGACAAGTTATGGGCAGAATGTTTTAAATCATTCAAAAGAAGTTGCTATTGTCTGTGGGATGATTGCAGCTGAAACTGGTGCTGATAAAGAAATTGCCAAGCGTGGAGGACTCCTTCATGATATTGGGAAAGGAATAGAAACAGAGGGTGATGGTACTCATACGGAGCTTGGAGCAGAGCTTGCAAGAAAATACAATGAAGATCCCAGAGTAATTAATGCTATTCTTTCTCATCATAATGATATTGAGCCTAGCTGTGTAGAATCTGTAATTACGCAAATCGCAGATACTATATCTGCAGCCAGACCTGGTGCAAGACGAGAGACCCTGAATAATTATATTACAAGACTGGAAAATTTGGAGAGAATCTCTACTAGTTTTGAAGGTGTAGATAAAGCTTATGCTATTCAGGCTGGACGAGAATTACGTATTATGGTAAATAGTGATACTGTTGGTGATACAAAAGCACGTGATCTTGCTAAAGAAATAGCTAAAAAAATAGAACTTGAAATGAGATACCCAGGTAGAATAAAGGTTACTATTATTCGTGAAACCCGGGTTATAGAGTACGCTCGTTAATGAGTGTTTTGTAATGTTAGGAAAAATTAGAGCTCTGGTCCTGGGTGATATTGTAGGTCAGCCAGGATGCAGGGCTGTTTTTATTGGGCTTAAAGCTCTTATTAAAGAGTATAAATCTGACTTTGTTATAATCAATGGTGAAAATGCCGCAGAAGGCTTTGGTATTACTCCAGAAATTGCTGCACAGGTTTTTGCCAGTGGTGCTGATGTTATTACTTCAGGAAATCATATTTGGCAAAAACGAGAAATATATCCTCTGCTAGATTCTGATGCACCTATATTACGCCCTGCAAATTACCCTTCTAATACACCAGGTAAAGGTTCTGTTGTAATTGAAGTCAAGGGCGTAAGTATAGCTGTGTTAAATTTACAGGGGAGGAAGGATTTTGGGAATTTGGACTGCCCTTTTAGAATAGGTCTTGAGTATTCAAAAAAATTAAAAAACAAGTCAAAAATAGTTATTGTGGATTTTCATGCCGAATCTGTAAATGAAAAAGAAGCTCTTGGCATCTATCTGGATGGAAAAGTTAGTGCAGTATTAGGTACTCATACGCATATACAAACTGCAGATGAGAGAATATTACCAGGAGGGACAGCTTATTTATCTGATCTGGGTATGACTGGTCCTTCTCTGAGTGTTATAGGAAGTGATTATAATATTTCGGTAAAACGTTCTCTTACTCAAATGCCATTAAAGCATGAGGTTTCAAAAAATCCTGCTGTTATGTCAGGTGTTGTTCTTGATCTGGATATCTCTACTGGTAAATGTTTATCAATTAAACGTTTTAAAAAACTTTCATCACTATAAATATATATATGAAGAAATTAACATTACTTGAATTACTTGTAAAAACTTATAAAGATATTCCTAAAAATATTTCTTATTCAAAAATCATGTGTGGTGAGATTTTTCTTAATGGTGAAAAAATTACCAATCCTGGAACAAAAGTATCTGTTGATTCTGTAATTGAGTTTATTGAAAAAGGTTTTGTTTCCAGGGGGGGCCTTAAACTTGAGGCTGCTCTGAAAAAATGGGAAGTTGATATAACTGGTAGAATAATTATTGATGCAGGTAGCTCTACAGGCGGTTTTACTGATTGTCTATTACAAAAAGGTGCAGATCATGTATATGCTGTAGATGTTGGGTATAATCAATTAGCTTTTTCATTAAGACAAGATGAGCGTGTAAGTGTTTTTGAAAAAACAAATATAATGCATTTAAAAAAATTTACTTCCATACCTGATGCTGCCGTAGCTGATTTGTCTTTTCGGTCTATAAGTGGGGCTGGCAGGCATATAATAAATCTTACTTCCGGAAAATGGCTTATTGCTCTTATTAAACCACAATTTGAAATTGATAAAGATATAATTCCTGACTTTAACGGTATTATCAATAATAAAATTGTTTTGAAAAATGTTTTAAATATTGTTCTTGAAAAAATTTCTAAAGATAAATTATTTGTAGATAAAGTAATGTTGTCACCTATAAAGGGTAGAAAGGGTAATACAGAATTTTTATTTCTTATTAGAGATAATTTGTCCAAAAATGCAGATCCTGAATGGATTTATAAAATAGGGCAGGAAATAACAGATCTTATTGATACCATATCGTGGGGTCGATCGTTACAGTAGCAGGGGAGAACGGGCGTTCTTCCCTACTGCAGGGATGATCTTGTTAAAGGTTCTCCAATGAAAACACCCTCTGTTGATAAAAATTGTTTTTTTTGTCCGTTAATTAATATTTGAACCTTATTAACTGTTGAAAATTCTGTAGCTGTATATACTATTTGTTTTAATTCAGCCTCAAGTCCTTCTTTACCAAAAGTATTAAAACTGAGAGCGTCATTAAAATTAATAGTAGCTGTCATATTTGAAACACTTATCCCCTGTAATTCAGTTCTTGCAGGAATAAGTGACAAGAGTCCTTTATTTAATTCACTGGATGTAAGTCCGGAAATAAGTGCTATTATGGTTTCTGTAAGAGGGCTGTTATCGTAATAAACTGGTCTTAGCATTCCCTGTAATGTTATTTCATTTTCATTAGATACATTAACAAAATAAAGAGTTGAATTCCTCATGTTTTTTTCAGCAATTCCCGGATCCTCTTGATTGCTTTTTATATTGGATTCAGGGATATCTATGGTAATTTCTGGTTCGACTAAATTAACTGGTTCATTTGTGTCTGTAGATTTTTCAATAACCAGCTCTATATCATCTTCCCCTGTAACAACTCTTTCAACTTCAGGTTCTTCAACAGTTTTATTGGAAGAGAGAAATTTTAAGAATCCTGTGGATTCCATTACATTTTCAATTCTTGACCTACTGAATAGAAAAACAACTAATAAAAGTAATATTAATGCAATCCAGAATAAACAGCCTATAGATGATTTTTTCTTTTTCATTTAATACAAAATATCGGTATATTCATGCTTAATCAAGAGTTAGATTTAGAAAAAATATTGATCCATATTATTTCTTATATTTGACAGGGGTATTAAAAGTTCGTATATTTCACAAATGAAGAAATTTAAAGGCGTTTCAGCCTCTGCTGGTATAGTAATTGGAAAAGTGTTTCTTTATTTGGATGATAATCTTAAAGTTCCCAAATATCGTATAAATCCTGAGGATATTGATTCTGAAATGGAAAGATTTCACCTTGCTACTAAAAAAGTAGAAAATGATTTAAAACAAATACAAACACATGCAAATAGTCAGATGGTGGAGGAAGAGAGTAGATTTTTGGACTCCCACATGCTCATGCTTTCGGATCCTGAATTTATAAATCAAATTGAGTCGAATTTAAAAGGTTTTCTGCGGAATATAGAATGGATCCTTTTAATGACTGTAAAACAATTTATAGGGACTCTAAAAAAAGCTGAAAGTCCTTATCTTGTTGAAAGAACAGTTGATCTTTATGATGTTACTCAAAGAATCCACCGACACTTAATGTTTCGTGAAAAAATATCTCTGGCTGATATTGATAAGGAAGTAATAGTAGTAACTCATAATTTGATGCCTTCAGATACTGCAACTATGAATAGGCAAATGGTCAAAGGTCTTGTTTTAAATGCAGGTGGAAAAACTTCTCATACAGCTATTCTTGCCAGGGCTTTTGGGATAGCCTCCGTTTTAGGTTTGACAAATATAACAGATGAAGCCCGAAGTGGAGATACTATAATTGTTGATGGTAATTTAGGTACTGTAATTTTAAATCCTGATAATGAGACTCTAATAGAATATGAGGAACGGGCACGGAAATGGTTACTGCATGAAAAACAACTTAGTAAACTTGATAAACTAAGTTCTGTAACATTAGATGGCAGAAGAATCCTTTTAAGAGCTAATATTGAGATGCCTGAAGAAGCAGATCAGGTCCTTGTTCATGGAGCTGATGGGATTGGTTTATTTCGATCTGAATTCCTTTTTTTAAAACCCAGTGGATTTTCAAGCGAAGATGATCAGTATGTGGCATATTCAGATGTTGTAAGGAAAATGAAGGATAAGGGTGGTGTTACTATAAGAACATTGGATGTTGGTGGTGATAAGATAATACCTGACTTCGAGACTAGTGATGATAAAAATCCACTTTTGGGCTGGAGAGCAATACGATTCTGTCTGGCTCGTAAAGATATCTTTAAAGTTCAGATGAGGGCTATTCTCAGGGCATCTGTACATGGAGACTTAAGAATAATGTTTCCCATGATATCCGGTGTTGAGGAACTTGAAGATGCTCTTGAATTTTTAGATGAAACCAGGAAAGAGTTGAAAAATGAAGGAATTCTATTTGATGAAAATATACGGGTTGGTATAATGATTGAAGTTCCTTCAGCTGCAATTATTTCTGATATTCTTGCAAAAAAAGTTGATTTCTTCTCTATTGGAACAAATGATCTTATTCAGTACACTGTAGCTGTTGACAGGGGAAATGAAAATATTGCATATCTTTATAAATACTTCCATCCAGGTGTATTACGTTTAATTAAAATGGTAATTGACAATGCTCATGACGCAGGAATCCCCGTTGCTATGTGCGGTGAAATGGCTGGTGATCCTCTTGCTTCTGTTGTTTTGCTTGGTATGGGTCTGGATGCTTTTAGTATGAGTTCCAGTGTTCTCCCTTCTGTAAAAGAGATAATACGATCAGTAAGAGTGGATGAAGCAGAAGAACTCGTTGCGGAAGTTATGAAAATGAGTTCTTTTCAAAAAATTGAAGACTATGTAAGTGGGTGGATAAATGAGCGATTTGATAACATCTCAATCTGAAAATGGAATGCCGGTTATTGCTGTAATAGGTAGGCCAAATGTAGGAAAATCAACTCTGTTTAATAGAATGCTGGGCAAACGGAAGGCTATTACTGATCCCACTCCGGGAGTAACTCGTGATCCTATTGAGGGGATTTATAATTTTGATAATAGATCTGTTAAACTGATTGATACAGGAGGATACAAAGTCGAACAGGAAGGACTTGATTCTCAGGTTAGCAATCGTAGTCTTAAGGTCATGGAAGATGCTGATCTTGTTCTATTTATAATGGATGTTGTGGAAATAACACCTGAAGATGAAGCTCTTAAAAAAATATTGAGAAGGTATTCAAAAAAAGTTATTGTTGTTGTAAATAAAGTTGATAATCACGGTAGAGAAGCTGATGTCTGGAACTTTTTTTCATTGGGTTTTGAGCATGTTATAGGGATGTCCGCTGAACATGGACTTGGGCTTACAGAACTGGATGAAAAACTTGAAGAACTTATTGATTTTGATATAAAAAGAGAGACTGAAGATAATACCAATCCCCTGATTTCACTTGCAATCATGGGAAAACCCAACACAGGTAAATCCACCCTAACAAATAGATTATTAGGCAGAAAAGCATCGATAGTTTCAGATATTCCCGGAACAACAAGGGATATTGTTGAGGGGTCATTTGATCATGATGGTAAAGTTTATAAAGTTCTTGATACGGCAGGAATTAGAAGAAAAAAGAAAGTTGGCGAAAATGTAGAATATTATTCTGTAAACAGAGCTTTTAAAAGTATCGATGAAGCTGATGTTGTTCTTTTAATGATTGATGCTATTGAGGGGTTGGCTGATCAGGATAAGAAAATTGCAGCACAGATTGTTAATAAAGGCAGGGGAGTTATTCTTGTTCTGAATAAGTGGGATAAATTAAAAGAAATTCCTAATCAGATGGAAGCTGTGAAAGATAGAATAAAATTTCTTTTTCCAATATTATCCTTTGCTCCTGTAGTTCCCATTTCTGCTTTAACAGGAGAGGGTGTAGATAAAATTCTGAATCAGATTAACAATGTCTGGAGTCAATTGAATAAACGTGTTGACACTGCCAGGGTTAATGAAGCTTTAAAGCGATGGACAGAAAATCAGGAACCTCCAAGACATAGTAGTGGTCGGTTTAAGGTTTCATATGGAACACAGGTTAGAACAAATCCAGTACATTTTGTATTTTTTATAAATAGAAAAAATGGATTCCCTGATTCTTATCAGCAGTATATAATTAATAATATTAGAAAAGATTTAGGCTTTTCTCAGATACCACTTCAAGTAGATATCAAAGAAAAGCAGTGGAAAGTATAAATAATAAGATTTAAGTAAGGAAATCTTTGATTAAATTGACTAATCTGACGATATTTAAAAATATGAGAGACTCAAAAAAATTCATATTAATTGTTTTATTCTTTTATTTTTTTGGATTAAACTCAATTTTTGCTTCAACTTTTAATACTTCTTCCTTTGCATTCCCTGAGAATACAGAAGTACGGAATAATTTGTATACAAATTTGACAGGTAGTAATCAAGAAGCTCTTTCCACTCTTCCTGAATGGACCGTTATAGAGGCTACTGGAGTTAGGGTAAACTTTTTTACAGAAAAAGTTATTAATGAAGATGGTGGAAACATTTATTTTTGTTTTTCTCATGGGACAGATCTGGATTTTTCTAAAGGTACAATTGGAAGTTACATTATAAAGAAAAGTCTGGATGAGTTTGATAATATTAATTATGGAATTACCCAGATAAAAATATTTTATAAAAATAATGATAACTCATTTATAAGACTACTTTCATCAGAAAGTAAGCAGGAATCTGTAATGGAGATACAGCTTTATGGAAGAACTACTCAAAAAAATATTAGAGTTCCTCTTTCGTTAGCAGAACTTTCCAGAAAGTCATTTTCAGAACTGGCAAATTTAACTTCAAATTATGTTGATTGGAATTTTTATATTACTGATTATAAAAAACTTTATGGTGATGATGTCAGGCTTCTTGCTGAAGCAATTGATCCTCTTCTATTTTTTTTAAAGGATGAAGATGATGGTGCCATAGATAGGGAAGGTAATTTTGTATATATAGAAAGTTTGGAACTACAGGAAGATAAAGGTGGATTGAATTGTTCCGGGTTTGCCAAATGGGTTGTTGATGGAATTTACAAACCAGTAACAGGTGAAAATATTGATATTGCTTATCTTAAAGAAAAGCATTATGAATTGCGCGGGAATAGGTGGAGTCAGAAACTGGAGGATGAAAAAGATCCTTATTTCGGGCTCGATTGGACTAGAAATCTTGCTTTTGAAATTATGAAACTTCATGAACCACAATCAATTTTATCCTCTGTGGATATTAGAAATCTAAGATACCATGAATATAGGGAGAATATTGGTTTTCCAATAGAAGATATTAAAACAGTACTTTATGAACTGGCTGTAACTTACCCTTATAATTTTTATCTAGGATCTCTTAATAATAAATCAAATGAACCTCCATATTTAAGGCAGCATACACATGTTGTTGTTTTTTTTCCTTACATTGACCAAAAAGGAAAATTTCAGACCCTTGTTTATTCTTTGAATGAGAAGTTAAGTGTTGACTATCTGAAATCAAATTGGAAGGATAATTATATACATCTTGTTCAAATAGAAGCTTCTGCCAGATTTGAACCCTCTGGAGTGAATTTTAACCCCGTAATCAGACGCTAAATTGTAATATAAATAACATTAAAGGTTGGGAAAAAATGAAATACCAAAATCTTGATCAAGCACAAAGTTTTAAGGATCTAAATAAAACTACTCCGGTTAATATTAAAGAAGAATTAACTGAAGAAAGGGTGAAAAAATATGAGATTGAAACAGGCAGCAGTATTAAATTTAATTATGCCGCCCTTCCTGTAAATGATATTATATTGAAAAGACTTGTTGGTTTAGGTACTGAACAAGCTCTGGTTGAAAAATTCAGGCTTATTCTAAGTGGTGAAACAATGAATCCTGGTGAAGGAAGAAAGGTACTTCATCATCTGACACGTATGGACCCTCTTACTCCTGTAATATTTGAAAATAATAACATTAGAAACTTTTATATGGAACAGCAGGAACGAATTAATATTTTTGCCGGTAAAATTCATTCAGGGCAAATTAAAGGTTCTACAGATAAGAAGTTTGATACTGTAATTCAAATTGGTATTGGAGGATCAGATCTTGGTCCAAGAGCTATGTACATTGCTTTGAAGGAGGCTGTTGGTAAAAAAGCTATGATGACTGCTGACTTTATTTCTAATGTGGATCCTGATGATGCTGCATCTGTTCTTGTGAAAGTAAATCTTGAATCTACACTTTTTATTTTGGTATCAAAAAGTGGAACAACACAGGAAACTCTTGCAAACCGTGATCTTGCTATAAAATGGATGAAAAATAAAAACCCCAATTTAATACCTGAAAAACATATGATAGCAGTAACCAGTGCTACCAGTCCTCTGGCTAATTCCGATAGTTTTCTTGATAGTTTTTACATTGATGATTTTATTGGAGGTAGATATTCTTCTACAAGTGCAGTAGGAGGGGCAGTTCTTACACTTGCTTTTGGTAAAGAAGTGTTCAGAGAATTTCTAGAAGGAGCCGCATCTTCCGACAAAAATGCTTTGAACAAAAATATTAATGAAAACGCAGCATTGATGGATGCTTTAATTGGTTGTTACATGCGAAATATTCTGGATTATAGAGTATCTGCAGTTCTTCCTTACAGTCAGGGCATGTCAAGGTTTCCTGCACATCTGCAGCAGTTGGATATGGAAAGCAATGGTAAGAGTGTAAATCGTCATGGAGATTCTCTTGACTATCAGACTGGACCTGTAATTTTTGGAGAACCTGGCACAAATGGACAACACTCTTTTTATCAGCTTCTCCATCAGGGGACAGATATAATACCGCTTCAGTTTATTGGTTTCAAGGAATCACAACAGGATGTTGATCTTGAAATAGATGGTACTACTAACCAGACTAAACTAAATGCAAACCTTACTGCTCAAATAATTGCATTTGCCAAGGGAAGTCCAAATCCTGATTCTAATAAAAATTTTAATGGTAGCCGACCATCATCACTTCTCTATGGGGAAAGACTGACTCCAGAAACTCTGGGAGCTTTGCTTTCACATTTTGAAAACAAGGTTATGTTTCAGGGATTTGTATGGAATATAAATTCTTTTGACCAGGAAGGAGTTCAGCTGGGTAAAAAACTTACAAATCAGATACTTTCCGGAGAATCAAATGATAAGGCTTTGAATCTTATTGCTGGAAAACTTGGAATATAGTGCTTTAATATTTTAACGCTAACTGTCAGTAGACAAAAAAACCCCCCAGGGAAAAGGAGGTCAAAACCCTGGGGGGAACATCTAAAAAGGAGGTCAATGAAAAAGTTCATTTGCTTTCTTTTACTGCTCTTACACTGATACTAACAACTGTACTTACAGGTAGTTACACTTTTTTTAATTAATTTTCAAAATTATTTATTATTAGTTTTTCATTCATTACTCATGTTTACAGGTTGTCTTGTATTTTCCAGAACATCTCTCCACAAGCTGCTTTCCTGATCCACATACTTTCTAGATGTTACTGCAATTTTGATGGGTAAATGGACAAAAGTATTGTTTACAAGACCAATAAGAATTTTCGTTTTTCCTGCCATAGCCGCATGTACTGCGTGCGCTCCTAATCTGGAGCAGTATATGGAATCATTTGGATTAGCTGGTGCACTTCGTATAATATAGCTTGGATCAATATATTTTATATTAACTTCAATTCCTTCTTTTTTAAAATATTTATTTATCTCATCTTTTAAAAAGATACCAATATTAGTAAGTTTTTTATTACCGGATTTATCTGCTCCTACAGTTTTTTTCCCCAGATCCTGACCAGCACCTTCGGCAACAAGTATTACTGCATGCTTGCGTTTTAGAATTCGGGTTTTGAGGTGACTTAGAAACCCATTATCACCTTCAAGATCGAATGGATTTTCTGGAATAAGACAAAAATTAACATCACTCATAGCCAGGGCAGTATGGGCTGCTATAAAACCTGAATCTCTTCCCATAACTTTGACCAGACCAATTCCATTTATTGCGTCATGAGCCTCTACATGTGCACCACGGACTGCTTCCACAGCTTTTGCAACTGCAGTTTCAAACCCGAATGATCTTTGTATGAAATTAAGATCATTATCAATTGTTTTAGGTATACCTACAACAGATATCTTTAATTGTCTTTTTTCAAGTTCTTCCGCAATATCAACAGCACCTCGCTGAGTTCCGTCTCCTCCAATTGTAAAAAGCATGTTTATATTCATTCTTTCTAGTGAATCAGCTATCTCTTCCACACGATCTCCACCACCCCTGGATGAACCAAGAATAGTTCCACCCTTCATTTGAATATCGTCTACAAGAGAAGGAGTCATTTCGATAGTTGGGAAGTTATTATCAGGAAGAAATCCTCTATAACCATTCTGAATCCCTGTAATTCGTCTTACATCATAACTGTACCATAAACATCGAACCAGTGCTCTAATTACATTATTTAATCCAGGACATAAGCCCCCGCAAGTAACAATTGCTGCATGAACATGATGGGGGTTAAAAAAAATATTTTTCCGAGGCCCGGCAAGTTCAAGTTGATTGCCTTTTACACTTATGGAATCTGATGCATTAAAAATTCTAATTTTGTTGAGTACACCTTCATCATCACGTACATAATTTACAATTGAATCTCCCCGAACAGTAGACAATTCGATGGGTGATGGTATATTTGCCTCCCCAAGTGTTGGAGCTTTAAAATCCTGAATTTTTCCCATATTGTACCTCACTTAAATATTCGAGTTTCATTTAATATTCAGTTTACTGGTTGAGATGTGTGTTTGCAAGTACTTATTAATTACTTTGATGTAAGAATTTCTATTCCATTCCAATCAGGGGAAGGAGGAGTTTTTAAATATTTCTTACATCTATCTATATACATACCGGCAATATAATCATTTGGAATAAGTTTTTGTACACCCATAAAGTATTTTGCAGCTCTAAGGAACTCCCTTTTATAGTATAGCTTCATTGCAGTATCATGGTAGGACCATCCTTTTTCCTCTCTGGGAGAAAGACTCTTTTTGGCTGTAAAAATTGATTCACCCTTGGTTTTCCCTTTTACCTGCACTATATCAAGCATCCTGACAGGAAGTTTTTCGGCAATTTTTCTGGAAACACTTTCAGAAAATATAACATCCTGATGATAAGGTTTTGTTAAACCTTCAAGCCTGGAACCCAGATTAACCATATCTCCGATTATTGTATAATCCATCTTTTTTTCTGATCCAATATTACCTACTGTAACAACACCATAATTAACACCTATACCTGTTTTGAATGGAGTTTTACCGTTTTTAATTAACTCATCATTAAATTTTAAAAGGGCATCCTGCATTTCTATTGCTGCATACACAGCTTCAATAGCATCATCTGGGTGTTTTACTGGTGCACCGAAAAATGCCATTATAGCATCTCCAATATATTTATCTATAACTCCATTATGACTGATTATAATATCTACCATTAGCTCAAAGTACCGGTTTAATACACTTACAAGTTCATCTGGCATATATCCTTCCGATATAGTTGTAAAACTTCTTATATCTGAAAAGAGAATAGCAACAACTCTGTTATCACCAATTAGCATCTTTTCGGGATTTTCAAAAATAGTATCAATAACATCTTTTGGTACATATTTCTGAAAGATATTTCTTACTTTATGCTCATTACGCTGGGCAATTACAGTTTGAAAGGCAAACTGTTTAATTTGACTGTATGCCTTCTCAAGTTCACCTGCCATAATATTAAACGTATGTGCAAGAGACCCAATTTCATCTTTATATTCGACAGGCACCCTCTCAGACATATCACTGGTTGTTATAATTCTTCTCATAGCCAGAACGATCTTTGTTAAAGGCCGGGTGAGAAAACCTGAAAAATAAATAAGCAGTATTACAGAAATTAGAATTGTAATTCCAAGAACTATTGCAGTTCTGTTTAGAATATCTCTACTCTCTTTGTAAAAAGCTTCTTCATTTTCAGTTACAAGTATGTACCAGTTGAAAGGTTCAAAAGAAAAACCATACCCAACTCTTCGCTTCTGGTTTATAATCATACTTTGCCATCCGGATACATCACTTTTCTGATTGGTAAAAAGAGCAGATTTTTCTTCTATTCCAAGTTTGAAATCTGATGTTGCAAGTACAACTTTGGAATTCTTGTCTAAAGCAAATATTAGTTCGGTTTTACTTTTTACAATAGATTTTGCATACGATTCTATAGCTTTTTTTGCAGCATCAACATAGGTATTCTGATCAGCTAGACCATTGGCAACAAGTAAATTCCACTGATTATCTGCATAATTTAATAGTTCTTCTGATTTGAAGGACATAAAACTAATGGCAATTCTTGTAATTCCACTTCTTGCAGAAAAAAACGATATTGTAGCTGTGATTATCATGGATGCCACCAGTAATGGCAGAACAACCAGTATTATTTTAGTTTTTATGCTCAAAATTTTACCTTTGGATAAATGATTTTTAGTCTTACAACTATAAGAATCGGTAAAAATATGTACATTCTTAACATTGTAGAGAGATAAAAATATTCAACCTTTAGATATAATTCTTTATGGTCGACATTTTAAAGTAAAAGTAATTTCATAAATGATTTGTAATATGGGGTTTTTCATTGAGTGAGATAATTCAAAACCAATCAGAGAATGATCAGCTTTATAATATTGAGGGTTTTTCTGCAGAAGAGCAGTTAGAAATACGCGCTCAAATTGATGAAATTAGTGGACAGAATCGTATAACTATTTCGGAGGAACTTTTTCAAATAACACCTTCTAAAAGAGGAGGAACACTCCCTCTTATAATTAATTTACTTGGGATAATTGCAATAGTTGCAGGTTTTTTTCTTACAACCAGATATTTTCAGGAAAAAGAACAAGCAATGGCTATGGAAGAATCATCTTATGAATCTACTGAAGGTAGTGTTATTGAAGAATTAAAACGTCAGGCAGAAAAAAAACTTAATCAGAAACAGGCCGAAATATCACAAATTCAGGATGAACTTTCAAAACTGGACAAAGAAAGTGCTTCTTTAAAAGAAAATATGGATAGTCAGATAAAAGATAAAGAAATGGAATTACGATTAGAAATGGAAGCAGCTCTGTCTGATGAAAGAACAAGACTGCAGAGTAAGAATATATCTACAGAAGATCTTGAGAAACAGCTTGAAGCATTTCAGACAAATAGAGAAAGTGAATTTGAAGCAAATATTATAAAATTTAAAAATGAATCTGCATTGGCAATTAAGGAAAAAGAGGATGAGCTGGCAAATGCAAAACAGATTGCAAATGATATCCTGAAACAGGCAAATCGTGACAAAGCTACAATAGAAGAAAATACGATACAAAGAGAAGCAGAACTAACAAAACAATTTGAAGCAGAAAAAGAGGCACTGACACAAGAGTCGTCAGAGGCAACACAAAAACTTCAGGAACTTAGCGAATTTCAACGAAATGAACAGCTTATTCAGGATCAGCTTACAGGATCATATAACTCCATTATTAAATCAATTGATGAAGGGAATTACCCTGAAGCAAAAATACAAATAGAAGCTGTTAGAGATCTGCTTGATGATCCCCAAATATTGCGATTGCCCTCCATAAGTAAAAGAAAAGATATAGAGCTTTATTTTCTGGATTCTATGGAGAAAGAGATTCAACAGGCTGGAGTAATAACTACTACTGATTTTACATCAATGACCAGAGCTGCAGAAGTTCTGCTTTCTGCCAGACAAAGTGCAGAATA
The DNA here is from genome assembly GCA_027859095.1 of Spirochaetia bacterium. Lineage (GTDB taxonomy): Bacteria > Spirochaetota > Spirochaetia > B11-G9 > B11-G9 > JAJRQE01. The sequence continues at coordinate 15,253 of JAQIBN010000250.1, forward strand.
TGGAATTGAGGCTGAGAGTGAAGGGAGTTTTTATGATGCAAAACGCTTTTATAATGATGCCCTGGCTACTCTTCCTCAAATATCAAAGGCTATTGAAAGTTTAAAAGATATTGAATTTAGTGATAGAATAGCCATTTCCTCGGAATATCTCAATCTGGGTAATACTGCAATTGGGAGTGGTCAGCTTAACGAAGCTATTAAGCAGTATAGGGCTGCTGCCATTGGTGCTGCACCTGATAATAATGAATTACTAACAAGGGCTATAGATGGAATTGAACAGGCCATTCAGCAGGATAAAGACAAGGTACTTAATTCAGTAAAAGAAGATTTACAGGCACTTAAATCAGATGGTGAAGATACTATTCAAGCATTGAACTCTGAGATCGACGTATCCAAAAAAGATATTGAAAAGCTTAATTCAGATCTGGCATTACTTGAAAATAATAAAAGTCTACTTGAACAGACAGTTGCTGATATTGATAAAAGAGAAGAGGAATTAAAAAATAGTATAGATACTCTTTCTTCAAAAGTTGAAGAGTCTGCAAAAACTATTGATCAATTAAATAATGATATGGCTGATTCAACAAAAACTATAGATACTCTTAATATAGAAGCAAGGAAAGCTGCTTTTACTATAGAAACATTAGATAAAAAAGCTGCAAGAGCTACGAATAGAGCTGAAAATTTGGAAATAGAATTAAATGATGCAGTTAATCAAATTGTTGAACTTATAAATTGAGTTGTGAATTAATGTTATTTACCATACAATGGGAATATGAAAGATAAAATATCTGATATTCTTGAATCCATTCCCAAAATGGAAGAAAATCTGAGAGAAATTAGAGATGTACTTCTGACAAACCTTGTAATGCTTGGTGAAATCCCCTCTTTAACTTTTTCGGAACAAGCTAGAATGAATTTTCTTGTGAATAGATTTAATCAATCAAACCTTCTTAACTGTTCAACAGATGAAGTAGGTAATGGCCTGGGTATACTACCTGGGAAAATTGGAGATAGAAATATTCTGCTTGTTGCTCATTTAGATACTGAGTACGATGAAAAAATGGATCATACCATTGCAATACTACCCAATTCAGTATCTGGCGCAGGTGTAGCGGATAATGCATTGGGTCTTGCAGTACTTGCATCTTTACCCTACATTCTTGAAAAATTAGAAATAGAGTTAAATTCAAGCCTTATACTTATGGGATCTGCCAGAAGCCTGGGAGCAGGGAATCTGGAAGGAATAAGATTCTTTTTAGAAAATACAAATCTTAACATATCAACAGGATTATCAGTTGAAGGAGTAAGATTGGGCAGAATAAGCAGATCTTCTGTAGGTATGGCTAAATGTGAAGTTCACTATTGGGTACCAGAGGGCTACGACTGGACTCAGTTTGGTGCTTTTGGCTCAATAGTCACATTAAATGAGTTTATAAACCGTATACTTGAAATACCTATACCAACGAGACCAGCTACAAGTATAGTTTTTAGTTCTATTGAAAGCGGACGTGGTTTTAGTAAGGTTTCAACAGAAGCAGAATTGAAATTTGAGATTCAAAGTGAATCAGAAGAAATGGTAGAACAGCTGTTAAATAAGATAAATAATATTGCTGTTGAAATAGCTGCAAAAACTTCCTCCAAAGTTATGGTGAAAGAACTTGCAAGGAGGAAACCTGGAGGTATAGATTTTTCCCATCCCCTTGTTTTAAATACAATGAAAATTATGGAAACAATGAAAATTAAACCCAGGTTTACACCTAGCATGTCAGAGCTTTCTGCCTTTATTGATGCAGGTATCCCTGCACTTACAGTAGGAATTTCAAATCTAGAAACTGCCAATAAAGTAGTGGAAACAGTAGAAATAGAGCCCATGTATAAAGGTTTGGCACAATTGATTAGCTTACTTCTTGCAATTGACAGAGGAGTCTGTGATGAAAATTGATGAATGGATTCAGAAAAATACTTTTCATCACTCTGCATTTGAAGATTTGGATAAGCTTGTGAAGGAAAAAGAGAAACAAAATTTAAAAATTTCACTTTGTATTCCTACTTTGAATGAAGAAAAAACAATTGGGAAAGAAATAGTTCTTTTTAATTCAGAGCTTGTGACACGATATCCATTATTGGATGAAATTGCAGTTATCGACTCCGGGTCTACAGATAACACCCTTGAGGTTGCACAATCTTTTGGTGCTGATACATATCTTGCTTCTGATATACTTTCTGATCTTGATAATAAAAAAGGTAAGGGAGAAAATTTATGGAAGGCCATATATCAGCTTGAAGGAGATATTATTGTATATATTGATGCAGATATAAAGAATATCCATCCCCGTTTTGTTTATGGATTACTGGCACCACTTATATATAATAAAAAAACAAAATATGTAAAAGCTTTCTATGACAGACCATTGGCCTTTTCGGAAGGGATCAGACCTTCAGGGGGCGGGCGCGTAACGGAAATTTTAATTAGACCTCTTTTTAGTCTTTTTTTTCCGGAACTTTCCGCAATTATTCAACCTCTTTCGGGCGAATACGCTGTAAGTAGAGAAGTCCTTGAAAAATTATCCTTCCCAATAGGATATGGTGTTGAAACTGCTCATCTTCTTGATATTTATAGAGAATATGGCATGGATGCATTTGCACAGACAGATCTCGACCAAAGGGTTCACAGAAATCAGGAAACAATTAGTTTAGGTAAAATGTCATTTGGGATACTTCAAACATTTCTTAATAGAATGAAATCTTATGGAATGATGACAGATATTCCTGAATTAAGTACAATGCTTAGACAGTTTCAAGCTCATGATGATGTTTTTGAGTCTATTGAGCAGGAAATTATTGAGGAGGAGCGTCCTCCTATGATCACTATACCGGAATATCTGGAAAAAAGAGGGAATAAATGATAAGACTGATAATTAATATAGTAACCTTAATTGTTCTTGCAGTTTTTATTGCAATGAATGTATCTTATGAAACATCAATAAATCTTTTTGGTTTTAAATATGACAATATATCAACTGTAGCTGTTATAATTATATCTTTGGTTTCCGGTGTATTGTACTCTTTTTTATACTACCTGCTAACGTATATCAGTAAATCTAAAAAATTAAAAATAAGAAATAAAAGTAAGCAAGCCAAATTGAAAGAAAAAGAACTAAAAACCAAGGAAAAAAATATACACAAGACAATTGAGGAAGGTGTGAAAGAATCTACTCCCCATATTGCAGAACCTGTGGAATTAGAACTTTCAAATGCCGAAAAAAAGAAAAAATCACCTTTAAAACTTTTTAAAAGTAAAAAAAACAATTAAGCCTCTGAATCTATTAAGAACTCCTTGTGTTTTTACTCACAGCTCTCTATACTTCATTTACTTATATTATACCGTAGGGAGGGATTGTGCTCAGTTTATTGGGGAATTCAGTTTTTTTAACAGTAGTTTTTTCAGCATTTACAGCCCAGGCACTTAAATCTCTAATTATCCTGATAATTGATAGAAAATTGATCTTAAATAGAATGGTTGAAACAGGGGGAATGCCTTCTTCTCATTCTGCAACTGTTGCCTCATTAGCAACAGCTATGGGAATGGTTTATGGCTGGAATAGCCCCTATTTTACAATTTCCATGGTTCTAGCAGGAATAGTCATACATGATGCTACTGGAGTTAGAGCTGCAGCAGGAAGGCATGCAGAAATATTAAATGATATTACAAAAGAATTGGCTCATTTGTTTGCACATGGCTATGAACCCAGAGTATTAAAGACTCTGTTGGGTCATACCTATCCACAGGCTGTAGCAGGAACTATTTTGGGAATCGGAATTTCTTATGCAGTTTATAGATAAAGATTTTTAATATGATTGATTTATTATTAAAAAGACGAAGTACAAGGCTTTTTAGTCCGCAAAAAATAGAAACAGCTAAAATTGAAAAACTTGTACAGTCAGCACTTCTCAGTCCAACATCCAGAAATCTTCATTCATGTGAGTTTGTACTCATTGAAGATGAAGTAAAAATTAGTAAACTTTCCAAATCAAAACCTCATGGTGCATCATTACTGACAGGAGCTCCTCTAGCTATTGTTCTTATTGGCAATACTGAAACAACAGATGTTTGGATTGAAGATGCTTCAATTGCAGCCATAGATATTCAGCTGGAAGCTGAAAGTCAGGAATTAGGTTCATGTTGGGTTCAGATCAGGGGTCGAAAGTATTCAGAAAACCAGAGTGCCGGAGAATATATTGCTGCTCTTTTAGACATACCACATAATTACGAAGTACTGGCAATTATTGCAGTGGGATATAAAACATCCACTTCAGAAAATTACACTTTGGAATCTTTGAATTATAGCCGGGTTCATAAAGAAGTATTCCAGGAACAAAAAGATCGTGAAACTCGAGTAAAAGATGGAAGATAACATAATACGAAATGATCAAAACTGCTTCTGTTGTGGGTTAGAAAATGACAGAGGACTAAAACTGAAATTCACCTATCCAGAAGAAACTTCAGCAGAAACAAGTTTAACAGTCCCTGCTTACTTTACAGGCTGGGAAAACCTTACCCATGGGGGATTAATATCAATGCTTCTGGATGAGACTATGGCTCATGCCTGTATTAGATCCGAACTTATGGGAGTAACCGCAGAGTTAACAGTAAGATTTAAAAAACCACTCCCTGTTGATACGGAAGTTTTTGTTAAGGGTAAAATAATAGAAATGAAAGGGAAAATAGCTTTAACCTCTGGAACGATTAAAGATGAAACCGGTACAGTATATGCTACAGGGAAGGCTAGATTTATTAGTACGGGTTAGGTTTTATTTTAAAATCTTAATCCCAGGACTCCTCCACACACATATCCCCAGTCCCCATTTTCAAATTCTGCTCCACCCTCAAAGGCAATTAAAAGTTTAAATGGTGATTGCCATTCAACACCTGACAAAAAAGTATATGTTAAACCAAACTCATCCTGTGAATAGACCTGTGCCCCGGCTTTGCCATAAACTAAATGAGCTGATACTGCTGTTTTTCCAACCCTTATTGATGTCTCTGAATAAACAGTAAAAACAGAAAGAAGTAGGAAAACAATTAAAAAAAAGATTATTTTCTTCATTGTGACCCCCTGTAATATAGTCTACACCCTAATGATCTAAACCGCCACAATAAATTGTGTTCATAATTGGTGTGATTGACACTGCATCCTTTCTATGCTAATTTTTTTTACATAACGGGCTGTAGCGCAGGGGTTTAGCGTACGTGTCTGGGGGACACGGGGTCGGCAGTTCAAATCTGCCCAGCCCGATAATGCAAAGTCTTATCAGTAAAAACAATTTAGTTGATTGATAAGACTTTTATTATTTTTAGGGTGTCAGGGTGTCAAAGGACGGGGGTGTCAAAGGGACGGAGCAATATAAATAGAGCAAAATTAAGACTTTATCCTCAATTGACAATCACCTGATAGTTAAATCTTGTTTCTTTAAATATTATTAAATAGAAAATACCATTCAAAACAGAATAAGTAATTCTTATTGCTCTATGGAACAAATTATAAATCAAATTTTAAATAGTTTGTAATGGCTTTTACTTAAGACTACAAAAAAAGTTTATTTAAAGCGAAGCTACTTGTTAAAAAATGGACATATATACCAAATATTTAAAAATATACCTATGTATTGGTCTTCTCATTCAGTATATTCCATATTTTACATAGAATTTTATTTGGAGGTCTTTCTATTATATCCAGGCTGCCTTTTTGAATTGAAGTTATTCCATTATATTTATATTCAACAGCTGTCTCCACTATTCCTGCATTTACAGGATTATTTGAAATATATATAAATGTGTTCAAATATTGCCTGAACCCCATAATCAATTTACTTTTAAACCTATCGTACCAGACATGCCCTTTAAGCGAGAATATTTTATTATATTTTTGAGCAAACACACCTAAAATCCATTGCATGATTTTAGATAAACTCTCCCCTTGTAATGGTTTCAGTATAAAGTGTATGTGGTTGTTCATAATACAGAAGTTCCTAATATCAAAATGATACTTTCTTTCAGCTCTTCTTAGGACATCCATGAACATCTCTTTAATCTCATCAGAATCAAAAAGAAATTCCTGTCTGTTTATTCTTGCAGTAACATGATAACTGAATCCATCTATTAGTTCTCGTCTTTTTCTCATTATACTTATATATATGCCCAAAAGTATAATTTTACTTCAAAATAGATTTGTTGGTGCTCCGTCCCTGATTATCAAGGGGGAGATTGATACCACCATCCAATACAGCAGAAAGGTTAAGAAGTCTTTGTCCTATTCCAGGGCTTACTCTGTTCCTGGATGCCTTCTCCAAAGCAGCAAGTTCAAGTATAGATGCATTTGTTTCCTTCGAAAAGTTATCAAACTGCTCCATTTTGCCGTTCCATCCCTGAAGATACAAGGTATCTATCCATTCCAGCATTCTGCTTACAAATAAGGGGTTATCGCCTTGAACAGGAGCTCCGTCAAAATCAATTCCAAGGAATATTGTTCGTTCGTTTTTTATCATATCTGATTCTATACCTCTGTTAAGAAAAATACTAATCAATAAAATTCTTATCTATATTGCCTGACTAGTAAGGTTTAACCGTAAAATCAGGGAACTTTGACCCTGGGATGTCAATTGCAAGATTACACTTTCCAGCAATTACTAATGTGTTTGAAAGTGCCTCGGGTATATCAGAAAAAATTACAGACATTTCTTTCTGAGATTTGATGTAGTATCCAGAATATCCAGGCCTGTATAATTTTTTGCCAGGATTATTATCGGGATTCTAGTTCTGTTTTCAGGTTCCACATAAACTTCACATCCAACATATGTCTCCTGTTTCTAATTTGATAAGCTACTTTACCATGGACGTGTAGACATATAATGAGGAACATCGCTACGAATGCTTGAGAAAGGTTTATCAATAGATGATATCGCTGAAATAACAAACCTTTCCCCCCGATGAAATTATTCAATTAAGTAATAAGAAAATAGATTAGATTGCCAGTATTTTCTCTATAAATTCTCTTGGTGTCACGATAAATTGTTCAGTTGGAAAGTGAACTATATTCCTTGTAATTAAATATTCTGCATCACCACTTTTTGCTACTTCAAGGAACATTTTATCATCTTCATCCTTAAATTTAATTTTTAGCGGATCTGCTGCTATGAAACTGCCTCCATGTTTAATAAAATCAATTAACGGGTCTGTAATCTCTTTCTTAAATTTGAATTTTCTCCGACTTAATACTGTTTCATATTCTCTTAAGATTCGATTGTCATACAACACAATTATCTTTTCATTCAACATTAAATTCAGAATCTTTGCGGGAACACCCTTTGGATTTATTAATCCAGAAACCAGTACATTTGTATCAAGGACTATTTTCATTTCTTAATTTTTTCTTGATTCTTTTATTTCTTTCTGAATATCCTCATCACTTAACGATATATTCCCATTTCGCATTGAAATCTCTTGCATTTGTTTGACAGCATTAATTGCTCTAGCTGTCCTCACTGCTTTTAATGTATCCTCCAAATTCACATCACTTAGGGGAGTTAATAATGCTATTGGTTTACCATTATTTGTTATCACCATTTCTTGTTCTTCCGGTAATTGCTTCCATATTTGGGCTGGTGTTGTTCTTATATCCCTTACAGTAATAAATTTCATGAAATTATCTCCTCATTATAAAGTAATATATTGTCACACACTTGTCAACAATAGTAAATTATTTCAAAAATTGAGATATAACTATATTTAAAACCTATGACTACTATTCATACCTTTTTCGCATTCCATTTATGTTATTTAGAATCATTTCTTTTAATATAGGAGGATCGACTACCTTTGCATCTTCTCCCCATGAAAGGAGCCAGAACATTAAACTCTCAAGCTGATTAGTTTTAAATTCCAGAATCAATCTGCCATCTGATTTTTTTATAATTTTATAGCTCTTTAGCCAGACCCTTTCGTTTACCCTTAGTGCTGCACCATTCTCAAATTCCAATTTTACTTTGTACATTTTCTCTTTGCTGAATATCCCCCACCACCTGTCAATATGTTCATCAACCTCAAAGGTATCTGAAATTACAAAAGTATCTGTTAAAATCTCCACATTTTCGACTCTATGCACTGCATAAGTTTCAATGCTGTCCCTTATTTCGTTATAGGCGAGGATATACCACATATTCTGATTATTAAGCAGATAATAGGGGTTAAGCAGTCGTTTCACACTTTTATTGTGTCCAGGTGTTTTATAGTTAATATTAATCTTTCTATTGCTTATTATTGCTTCAAGAAGAGGTTTCCACACTTTGGTATTCATTTTTACTGGAGGTGGTCCTACAAAAAGACTTCTGGCATTTATAATGACCATATCATTTTTAATTTTATCCGGTAAAAATTTAAAAAGCTTGTCTAATCCTTTTGAAAGACTAGCACTTATATCTGGATTTCCAAGACTTTTTACTGTTTCCAGGGATAATCCCAGAGAAAAAACTTCCTCACTGGAGAAATTCAGGGAAGGAAGAAAATAAGTATCATCAGTATAGTAATATCCTTTCCTGTCCTTGTTATACTCAAGGGGAGCATCCAACCTGTCCCGTAGATACTCAAAATCCCTTTCTATTGTTTTAGCGGAGACCTCAAAATAGTTTGAAAACTTCTTTTTTGAAGGGAAACTTCCACTACGAATATATGTATCAATGAAAAGTATTCGTTCAAGATGATTTTTTGCATTCATAAGGGCTCCTGAAATACCTGCGTAATATGATTTTATTGATTATAACATAATGCATAGACATATGTTGAGGATGTAGAATCCTGGGTTTAGAGTATATTTGTGTGGTATAATTTACTGTGTTATAAGGAGTGATAAATGGGAATTTCTTTACCCTTAGAAGAAATGGTGAGAAATCCGGATATAGAAGCTTCAGTATAACCATGAAAATTCTTGACCAATTAACGATAACAGTTTATATTACTTAAATACTAAGCAATAGGACACAATCATGAAAAAAATCGCAATTATCGCTTTATCTTTAATTTCTATAATAATATTTTTTGCATGCAGCTCCAGGGAAGTGCAGTCACAGCCCATGAGTTCTAGTTCCTCTAAATCTTCTATTTCACCAAAGGGTCTGGACAACCTTGATGCCAGAGAGGCTTTGGTTCTTGCAAATAAATGGAAGACGAGTAATCCTGAAATAACCAGTTTCATAGAATCAGATAAACTGATTGTTCAGTTTGCCAATAAAACCACCGTAGAGATCCCTCTTCCTTCGGAAAGCATGGTGGTTGCTCTGGCCCCCTATATAGACAAAACCCACTCCTGCTCAACTCACTATATTTCAGGATGCCAGGGTGAGCTGGTCGATGTCTCTGTCAAAGTATTGGCTCTACAGGATGATGGTACTGTGCTTATCGACCAAACAATGAAGACTATGGCAAATGGTTTTATTGAACTCTGGTTGCCGCGCAATAAAAATATTTCACTAACTCTGGAAAGTATGAACCTCAAATCGGAAGGAGAGCTCACAACTTTTTCTGACAGTAATACCTGCATTACCACATTTCAGCTGCTCTGAATATAATTATCAGCTCATAATAATGGATTGCCCCGGGAAACAAGTATTTTTACAAGACATGATAGCCCGAGTGCAGCCAATAGAGGGTACTTCAGACACTATGAATAAATTTATAATTTAAATCTGATCTCACTTATTACCTACCGGATTTCTTTTTTCAATGAGTGGTTTAGAAACTAATTGTCATGTAGAAATGGTTTTTGTCTTTTAATCAGAATTAAGTTCTTATTATTATATCAGGAGGATATAAAAATGAAAAAAAGCTTTTTATTTATATTAATAATCTTTCTAATTTCCTATACCGTTTCAGCTAAATCTCTTCAGGAAAGCATGGCTGAGAACGGATTGGCCATACCAAAAAAAACTACTTCATCAATAAATTTTGAATTGGAAAACCTGGATGGTTTAAAGGAGCAGCTGACAGATTACAGAGGAAAGGTTGTATTTCTTAATTTCTGGGCAACCTGGTGCGGTCCATGCAGAATTGAGATGCCTTCCATGGAAAGGATCTATAATGAATTCCAGGATGACGGCATGGTGATTCTGGCAGTTAACCTTGGAGAAAGCTCAGCAATAGCCGGAGAGTTTATGAAGAGCAATAATCTGTCATTCCCAGTTCTCCTGGATAAGGATCAAACTGTAGCAACAATCTATGGTGTAAGAAGTATTCCGACAAGCTATTTGATTGACAGGGATGGAAATATTATGGCAATGGCAGTTGGAGCCAGAGAATGGGATTCATTGAGTTTCAGGAAGTTATTCAGAGAGATTTTGAAGCAATAATTTTCTTTCTGCCAGAAAAAGGAAACAAATATGAATGTAAATATTTTTCTCGCCTTCATTGCAGGAGTTATCTCTTTTCTTTCTCCATGTATTTTTCCGGTTATCCCTTCATATCTCTCTTATATTGGTGGACTAAGCATTTCAGATCTTACAGGGGAGAATAAACGTAAGTGGAATCTTCTGTTGAATTCCATACTCTTTGTAGCTGGATTTACACTTATTTTTATAGTAATGGGAGTTTTTTTCAGCAGTATTGGAGTTGCTCTGAGCGGAATTGCATCCTATATAAACATGGCTGCAGGTGTAATAGTAATCTTTCTTGGTCTCAATTTTATATTTAATTTCTGGAAAATTCTCAATCTGGAAAAACGATTTCATTTCAAAAATCGACCTGCAGGGAAAACAGGATCCCTACTTCTTGGTATGGCATTCGGGGCTGGCTGGACTCCTTGTATTGGGCCAATTCTTGCATCTATCCTTATTATTGCAGGTACATCCGGTTCGGTTTACAAAGGAGCAGTTCTACTCTTTGTGTTTTCCGCCGGTCTTGGAATTCCATTTATAGTAGCTGGATTATTTTTTTCCTATTTTCAGAAAACTTTCATAAAGATCCGATCTCATTTAAATCAGATAAAAATAGGTAGTGGATTGTTTCTGATTGTTATGGGTATTCTCATTTTCAGTGGACAGCTAACAAGACTGAATATTATTCTTTACACTTTGGCAGGGAATATTCGCAACTGGGAACAAGACCATATCCAGGGAGTCAGAGCGGTTTATGGATCAATTTTTCTCATTCCTGCTTTATTTACGATTGTCCCAATTAGGAAGCGTTTTGTATCTTTGAAAGGAAAAGTCAAAAATTTTACTAATTTCCCTTTTCTGTATTTTATCCTTTTCATGCTGCTGATATTATTATCCGGACTGGCATATACAGGGTTGATCGATATAGGTAAATTATTACAGAACTGGCTTACATTTCAGGGAATTTGAATCTTTAATTGTTGTAAATAAGGCATTGGCTCATCCTTTAGGGTTAAGGATGGTTGACTGCTTATGGATGTTGAACTTTGTAATTCTGAACTGCTGCTATACCTGGGGTCGTCTTAGAACAACCCTGAATAATTTCCGGGGAAGTTTTCCCTCTTCGATTTTGTCTATACTGATTATATTATAGCCCTGAGCCATATCTTCAACTTTTTCTCTACTAAAAAAATGTACTATAAACCCCTGCATTTCATACATATCTTCTCCATGATGGATTCCTTTTTTATAATAGTCATCTTCTGTTTGCCGGACAGAAAAAATATTCAGACCACCTGGTTTTAATACTCGCAGGATTTCTTTTGAAAGGAATTCTATTTCCTTTGTTGTTAAAGCCATGCAATAAAGCATGTGAGAAAAGCATGTATCAAATGTACTATCGTCAAATGGCAGAGGTTTTCTTATATCATGATATTTTGTATTGATCTTATCGGATAATCCTGATTCCGCAGCCTTTTCCTTTATGGTATCAAGACTCTTCGTAGAGTAGTCCAGTGCATTAACCTTAAATCCTCTTTGAGCAAAGAATAATGTGTCACGCCCCTGTCCGGCTCCAAGCTCGAGAATATAGTTTTTTTCTTCGCTTTTTAAGAGTTCTGAAGCTGAAATTGCCGGTTCACTTGGATTTTTTCCAAATATATCAGGCTTTCTATTAAATGTACTTTCCCAGTGCTTTCCCTGTTTGTCTAGAATATCCTTTGAAATATTTGCCAATTTATTTACCATCCCTTCTTCCTGACTTATAGTTTTAGCCGCTCTTATCTTTATTGGTTTCTGTAAATAATAATTTAGTAATATACTTGCTATTAATAAATGGAATAATTAACATTTAGTATAATACTATTGACTGTTGTATAAATCAATGTTTTGAAACAGTTTTTTTATATCTGTTAAATTTATAAGTATACTTGACTTTTTCTATTAGGCAATGTATTTTATATACACTAGGGGGGTATCCTATGGTAAAAGATAAAAAAATAGCTCATCATCCTTACGAAGCGAAATCAGATATGGCTGTACGACTCAAGAAAATTGAAGGACAGATCCGGGGAATCGCACGGATGATTGATGAAGATATCTATTGTGATGATATTTTAAACCAGTTTTTAAGTGTAGAAGCTGCCATCAATGGCGTCAGAAAGACTCTTCTTGAAGCACATATGAAGAGCTGTGTCGTAGAGCAGATTCAGGAAGGAAAACTTCAGGTAGTTGATGAACTAATTAAAACTATTGGAAAAATGACTAGATAGTAGATTTGGAGGTAACAATGGAAATAATACAGTTAGATATATCGGGTATGACCTGTGCATCCTGTGTCGGGCATGTGGAAAAGGGAATAAAAAAAGTAAATGGAATAGATCTTGCAAATGTGAATCTTGCGACAGAGAAGGCAACAGTCAGTTATGATCCGGAAAAAGTTGATATAAAGAATATAATCGATGCAGTTTCCGGGGCTGGCTACTCTGCATCACTGTATTCGGGAGAAGACGATGAAAGTGAAGTAAAACGGCAGAAGGTCGAAAGAAAGTTGAAACTTCAACTGATCCTGGCTTCAGTTTTAAGTTTTCCTCTGGTACTGGCCATGTTTGCTGCAATAGGAAATATAGAAGCCCTTATGTTTTTACATAATCCTTTACTTCAGTTTATACTTGCAACTCCTGTCCAGTTCTATATTGGAGCCCAATTTTATAACGCAGCTTTTAAGTCAATAAAATCAGGCAGTCCGGGTATGGATGTTCTTGTGGCAATGGGGACAACAGCAGCCTACTTTTTTAGTTTATTTAATGGTTTCATTGCACCTTCACTAGGAATTGTAAGCTCTGGACTCTACTTCGAAGCTTCTGCAATAATTATTACCCTTGTTCTTCTTGGAAGATATCTTGAAATGAGAGCAAAGGGAAAAACTGCAGAGGCAATAAAGAAACTAATGGGCCTCCAGGCGAAAAGTGCCAGTGTAGAAAGGAACGGCGAAGTCATAGTAGTACCCATAAGTGATGTAATTCCAGGAGATATAGTTCATGTCAAACCCGGTGAACGTGTTCCTGTAGACGGGAAAATAGTAAGCGGAAATACTTCCATTGATGAAAGTATGATAACGGGTGAAAGTATGCCTGTGGAAAAAAGTGTGGGAGATTCACTCGTAGGTGGAACAATGAACTCCTATGGCTCTGTTCGTTTTGAAGCGGTTCATGTAGGGAAGGATTCTGTATTGGCCAGAATAATATCTGTAGTCGAGGAAGCCCAGGGATCCAAAGCTCCTATCCAAAAACTTGCAGATAAGGTAGCAGCAGTCTTTGTACCAGTAGTCCTGGTAATTGCTCTAATAACATTTTTTATCTGGTGGCTGGTAATTGGCTCTCTGACAAGTGCCGTTGTTTCTGCTGTTGCTGTCCTTGTTATAGCATGTCCCTGCGCCCTTGGTCTGGCAACGCCTACTGCAATTATGGTGGGAACAGGTATAGGAGCAGGAAGAGGTATTCTTATAAGAAATGGAGAAGTACTGCAGATTGCTGGAAAGCTGACAACTGTTGTTCTGGATAAAACAGGAACTGTTACAAAGGGGAAACCTGAATTACAGGAAATAATTTCACTCAATAACATGGCAGAAGATGAGCTTCTTCAGATTGCAGCATCCCTTGAGCATAACTCTGAGCATCCCCTGGCTTTAGCAATTGTAAATGCTGCTAAAACGAAAGAACTTGAAATAACTGAAACCAAAGATTTTACAGCAATCCCAGGAAAGGGCATCAGGGGCAAAATTAATGGCCAGGAGTATCTTCTTGGTACAGAATCCTTTATGGAATCACATAATATAAATATTACATCAGTTCTGGAAAAAAAGGCAGCCCTTGAAATGAAGGGTGCAACAGTAATGATACTTTCACTTGTTTCCAATGGGAACTCTGAGATACATCCTTCTGCACTGTTTGCAGTTGCTGATGGAATAAAGGAAAATTCTGTCCAGGGCGTTGAACTCTTGAAAAAACTTGGTCTGGAAATCTATATGATAACAGGTGATAATACAAGAACAGCTAAAGCCATAGCTGCACAGGTGGGTATTGATAATGTTCTTGCAGAAGTATTGCCTGAAGGTAAGGCAGAAGAGGTTCGAAAACTTCAGGCAAAGGGTAATGTTGTTGCAATGGTTGGTGATGGCGTTAATGATGCACCAGCCCTGGCCCTTGCAGACCTTGGAATTGCCATGGGTGAAGGTTCGGATATAGCAATGGAGTCAGCAGATGTTACCCTCATGAGAGGAGACTTACGGGAAATATATGCATCTATACTTATTTCCAGGAAAACAATGAGAAAAATAAGACAAAATCTCTTTTGGGCATTCTTCTATAATGTTATAGGAATACCTTTTGCTGCCTTGGGTTTTCTTAATCCTATAATTGCCGGAGCTGCTATGGCATTCAGCTCTGTTTCTGTAGTTTCAAATTCATTAAGCTTAAAGAGATTTAAAATTTCAAAAAATATAATAGACACCAAATCTATCACATTGAAAGAAAAGACTAAGGCTGGGCGTTCGCAGGCTCACTGCTCGCCTATGCAACCAAAGGAGAACAACATGACAGCAACAATAATAAATGTAGAAGGAATGACCTGTGATCATTGTAAGATGAATGTGGAAAAGGCTGCTTTAGGCCTGGATTTTGTAAAAGACGCTACTGTCGATCTTGAACAAAAAGAATTAAAAGTAAGTTTTAACGGATCTGAAAGTGAGCTGGAAGCTGTAAAGAATGCAGTCAGGGAAGCCGGCTACACTACTGTATAAATTATAATCATAGGGAAAAAATTTAATGAAAAAAATTGCAGCAATAATTTATATTTCTTTAGCTTCTGTGGTAATTCTATGGGGAGCAGGAACTCAGGCAGAAACAAAGCCAGAAACAGGGCAGTCTGCCCTCCCTGTACCTCCTCTTCTTGAAGGTGAAAACCTGAAACTGGTAATGGAGGAAGGATCTCTGACCCTTCCCATGGGAACCAGCAGGACAATGGGATTTAATGGTGATTATCTGGGACCGACAATCAGAGTTTCCAATGGGGACAAGGTAAATATGGAGGTTCAGAACACACTAAAAGAGGACTCAACTGTACATTGGCATGGCCTGCATGTACCTGCGGAGTTTGATGGTGGTCCCCACCAGATTGTTAAAGCTGGTTCTACCTGGAATCCAAAGTTCAGAATTGACCAGAAGGCTGCGACATTATGGTATCACCCCCATTTACTGGGGAAAACAGCAGAGCAGGTTTACAATGGAATGGCCGGACTGTTTTACATTGAAGATGACTATTCAAAAAATCTTCCCATACCCAAAGAATATGGTATAGATGATTTTCCTCTGGTACTACAGGATCGCCGTCTGGATAAAAAAGGGCAATTTACCTATAGCCCCGGAATGCATGATGTAATGAATGGTTATATAGGGAATATTATACTGGTCAATGGTGCATATGAACCATACCTGGATTTAAAAAAAGGGACCTATCGATTCAGAGTAATAAATGGATCCAATTCATCAATATTCCGGGTAAAATTTTCAGATGAAAGAGATTTTACAGTAATTGCAAGTGACGGAGGCTTCCTACCTGAATCGGTAGAGACTTCAACACTAATTATCTCTCCGGGTGAGCGTTATGAAATCCTTGTTGATTTCAAGACTACTGAAAAAATCTCTCTGATCACGGAGATATATGGCGGGGACTCCTATAAATCAATGGATTTTAATATTCAGAATACGGATGGAATATATTATTCACATCCGAAAAGTTTTAATTATACTCCCACTATCTATGATGAATCTGTAAATATTAAAAGAAATTTTAGAATGGAAACCAGGGGAATGAGGGGTTTCAGTATAAACGGCAAGTCTATGGATATGAATCGTATAGATTTTACTATGGACAAAAACAGTACAGAGATATGGACAATTGAGAATGTTGGTATGGGTATGATGAATATACCTCATTCATTTCATGTGCATGATGTTCAGTTTTCGGTTATTTCTGTAAACGGGAGAAAGCCTGGACCACTCTATTCAGGACCGAAAGATACTGTTTTAGTCATGCCAGGAGATAAAATAAAAATTGCATTAAGGTTTGAGGATTATACAGGTATTTATATGTATCACTGCCATTTTCTTGAACATGAGGATTCGGGGATGATGGGACAGTTTTTGATAGAATAACTTTTAAGAGGACGGAGAAAATTATGAACAAAATATTAATGGGAATAAAAAAAAGATGGGATGCTTATCTGAAAAGACTGGGAGATGCAAATCAGAAATCATACGGGAATCAGAGACTTAACTGCTGTGATATGCCTGACAAGAAGAAGGATAATCTGCAAAAGCCGTGGTGTATTTAAATCCCATCGGGCAATTTCAGGCTTTTAATATGGAAAATTTTACACATAAAAACCGACCCCGATACAGACCCCTCTATCAGGGGAGCCCAGGTAGATAGATACTAGTCTTCACCCTTTATGAAGTATACAATACCCATATCTATAGGGAACATCCCGCTCCATGCTGGTCACCTGCTACTTTACTGGACAGAAAAATCTATTTAAGCTATAATATACCTACCTTACGCACTCATGCCTATAAGTGGACGAACTCTTTATCGTTTGATATAATCGTTGGGCGGTGATAAAAACAAGTAATGTTCTATTACTTATATCCCTAAAGAGTGCTTTGAGATAACAAGAAAGTTTGGTCCCAATTGTAAATTTGAAAGCTGATCATCTAAGATGTTCTGTCCATAGCTTCCCTGTTGGGACAATCCAGCACTATTCAACTTATTATTAATTAGTTGAAT